>WJMG01000078.1 GCA_014728075.1 Candidatus Omnitrophota bacterium
GAGAACGATAGTGGTAATGCGGAGAGTTAATCGGTATCTGGGGGAACGGGAATAGAGGCAATTCAGCTTTCAGATATCAGATCTCAGCTGTCAGCTAAGAAAATCGTCTCCGGATCGGTGCCGCGCACCCATGTGGCAGAATAGCGGTGGGGTGACCTCGTCCGCCAAAAATATCCCGGCGCTCAAACACCCCTGGACCCATTGCCGGGCTCACCCCTTATTCCGCCTTTCACTTATCGGAAGAATGAAAGTCACCAGGAGGCCCTTATCTTCTCCTGACTCGGCCCATATTTTTCCCCGGTGCCGTTTGATTATTTCCTTTGATATAGCGAGCCCCAGTCCTGAGCCTCCGGCTTTTTTATCCCGTTCTTTGCCCGGTGCCTCGAAACGGTCGAACAACTTCGGCAGTTCGCTTTCTTCTATTCCCCGGCCCGTATCCTCCACCGAAACCTTTACCGTATTCTCGCCTTCCTTTTCCGTCTTTAAAATAATGCTGCCCTCGGCGGTATTCTTTATGGAAACATTGACTATGTTCGTTATAGCAAGTTCCATCTTTTTTCTGTCGAAAAGCAACTCGGGTATGGAGTTATCCGTATCCACCATGACCGATATTTCCCTTTTCCCGGCCACCAGAGGCAGCATCGCACGATGTACGGATCTGACGACCTCGTTGATGTCGTTCTTTTCCAGATGAAGCTGTTCGCTCGCTGTCTCGAGGTCGTGGAATCTGACAATATCTTTTATGAGCTTCTGAAGGCTTTCCCCGCTTTTTCTCGCCAGCTCCAGTGTCCTTTTCTGCTCATCGGAAAGATTGTCTCCGGCCTCATGGAGCACTTTTTCGACTCCCTCTTTTACAGCGACCAGAGGTGTCCTGAACTCTCTTGATATCATGTTCACGAAATTATTCTTAGCCTCTATGCCCTCGAGAAGCTGTTCCTCCGCGTTACGCCTTTCGATGATCTCCTGGTCCCGGGAAACAATGGCGGCGTTCAGGTTGTCGGTCATTTTATTAAAGGACCTGGCCAGATCTCCCACTTCATCGTCCTGGTGAATATCGGCTCTTCTGGCCAGAGCTCCGTTCGCGATCCCATCGGTGACCCGGACCAGCTTCCTGATAGGACGGGTTATCCCCTGCGCCATAAAAAAAGAAATTATCCACGCAGCCAGGACCACTGTTATCCCAAGGATTATCATCCTGTTCCTTAGCCTTATAGCCGGTGAAAACACCTCTTTTTGTGGGGCTCTCGAAACGATCACCCATTCCCGCGTCCCTTCTTCCGACCCTGCCCGGACCAGAGAGGCGTATCCCGCTATGACCTTTTCCCCGGAAGTTTCTCTGTAGACAACATATCCCGAGGGCGTTTGTCTTCTTATGTCCTTCAAAGGAGAGTTGGATTGCATAAAGACCAGCGGTTCGAACTGCTGGACCTCGCCGTCCTGCGTTATTATCATCGTTGACAAAGTGTTCAACAGAAAGGCTTTTTTCCCGGCTACGCTATGTGAAACATACGGAGCTGTCTTTTTGAAGAACGGGTCAAGCGTGACCTTGGCCAGTATTGCACCTCGTTCGTTCCCGTTTTCATCGTAAAAGGGCGAAAAGACTATCCCCTGCACAAGTGTCTTGTTCTTGTCTCCGTAAACATAGAAGATCCCGGGCTTAGTCTTTTCCGCCGCCGAGATGTCCTCGCGCGAAAGACCCATCAAAGGCTCTCCTGAAGAAAATCTACTGTTTTCCTCGGAATAAAATATTATGTCGCCTTCTTTCGAAACTACCGTCATTTCAAGAAATTCGGGATCCTCTCTATTCAGGTCTTTCCAGTATCCTCCTATAACGGCGGCGTCTCCCACCGAAAAAGCCAGTTCCGCGGACATAGCTTTGATCTTTTTAGCCTTCGCCTGCATATGCTCGGTGATCACATCCGCTTCAATAGAGGCAACGGTTTCAAGGTCATTCCCTATTTTTTCCCTGAGGGCCCTTCTGGCGTCGTCCACCACCAGCATCAAAACGATAGAAACCGCTGTAAGAACGATGCCTACATAGCTTATCCTTAACTTTGCTCCGAGCTTCATCCGCTTTCCTTCCGTTTATCGACCTCTTGTAAGTTCTTCAACAGCCTGCAGGAACTCCTCGATATTAAAAGGCTTTACAAATGTCCTGAGGGCTCCCCCTAAAAGCTCTGCCCCGTCCAGATAAGTCATCGGCTCCTCGAAACCGTCCCCGGAAACCGCTATTATTTTCACATCGGGATATTCCTTTCTAAGTTCTATCATGGTCTCCAAGCCCTCCTTGACCGGCATTATCATATCGGTCACCACAAGATCGGGAATGCTTTGTTTGTAGGCTTTTATCCCTTCTTCCCCATCCGCGGCTTCTTCAACGGTGTGCCCTTCTCTTTCCAGAGCCGCTCGAAGAAGGTCGCGGAACTCCTTATTGTCATCAATAATAAGTATCCTGGGCATACTCCTCCTATAGAATTAATTTTAATTAACCGCCTGTATTATTAAAATTTACACGGTTTTCGGATAAATGCAAATATTACGGACGGTCCGGAGGCGAAAGGCGTACTGGCCTTCAGATCTCAGACATCAGCTATCAGCCTCCTAAGTGTCAGAGAGTCAGCCTTCGGCAGTCGCGAGGCTGGCGGCTAAAGGTGAAAGCAAAACCGATCTCGTCCGTCAAAGGTGTTCCGGCGCTCAGACACCCGAACTCGCGTGTGGCTCGTTCGGAAACTCGCGGCGGAACACCTTTAACGGACTCGTAAGAGGCCTTTCGCCTTAATAAAAAAACAACCCGGGGGAGTTATGTCCCCCAAGCCCCCCTAAATTTGTTGTTCCGCGGACCCGTTAACGAAAGCGGAAGTTTATGAGCACGATAGTGGTAATGCGGAGGGTTGGTCGGCATCCGGGGAGCGGGGCTAGAGGCAATGCAGCTTTCAGATATCAGATCTCAGCTGTCAGCTAAGAAAATCGTCTCCGGATCGGTGCCGCGCACCCATGTGGCAGAATAGCGGTGGGATGCCCTCGTCCGACAAAAATATCCCGGCGCTCAGACACCCGAACTCGCGTGTGGCTCTGGCGCCTATACGCTGTACGCTATGCGTCCACTTGACGCTTAACGCCCCTAATATGTCCTCTGTCGAGGCTTGTCCCCGGATACACCCCTTGCCATCTACAGCATTATATGGTATCCTTTTCTCCCGATAACAGGTGAAAATATAAACAGGGAGGAAAAATGGCTCACAAGATATCCGATGAATGCGTAGCATGCGGCAGCTGTCAGCCTTCGTGCCCGGTGGACGCTATCTCGGAAGGCACTCCTTTCGAGATAGACGCTGAGAAGTGTACGGATTGCGGCGCCTGCGTGTCAACCTGTCCGGTTAACGCTATTTCGCCGGAATAAACCCGGTTGATATCAAAAGAGAACCGGTGATGGACATCCCTGTCCGTCACCGGTTTTTTAATGTTTAGCCCTTTACACCTTTAGATCAGGGACAGGTAACGCCCCGGCTTCGCACCAGGTACAACCTCTGCGCCTTCCGAGCCAAGAGCTGCCTATGAACTGTTACCCCGGCACAATGGAACTTATTTTTCGCCGCTGAGGCTTTCAAGCTCAACTTCCGGAAGCTCGTTGCTGTCCTCTGCCCCGGCGGACATCAGCTCCCATCCTTTTGTGGAAAATTCCTTAACTACCGTTTCATATCCCGGCTTTTGGTATACTACCCACGCCTTATTGAAAGGCCTCTTGAAAGTTCGTTGCATGCCGAAAAGCGTTTTATATCTTCTCTGGTACTTTCTGGAGCCGGCAGAAACATATTTTCCCTTCTCCCCGGATAGCCCCATACGCCTGCCGGGGAATTTTCCGTTCCATCTCGCGCTGTAGGCGTCAAAAAGTCTCTCGAGCCTTTTAGGGTCTTCTGTTGGCCATTTGTCCAGAAGGACCATAACCTCCACCCCTTCAAGCGGACGCTCCGTTCCTTCTTCCAGCACCCTGCCCGAGACCCGGTACTGTATGACACCCTCTTCCCTGACATCGTTAAGACCGAAGATCACCACCACAACGAGCACTATCACCAAAGCTATAAAAGTCGCCCTGAATTTCTTCATCCTTTTCTCCTTGTTGATGTAACGACCCTTTTATTGTACTCCCCGGCGTACCTCTTTTCAAGCGCGGCAATGGCAGGGACCCCGTCACCCGCCGGAAACGGGATAAAAAAGCCTCCGAAACAAAAAAACCGCCCCGGGCCTTTTGTCTGCCCCGGAGCGGCCTATGCATGGATTATATTCATTCCGCCTTTTTAGTGCCTACAAATATACCGTTAATGAAATAGTCTTCCGGGTTCTCTCCTTTGGCGGCAAGTTTTTTTCTCATCTTTTTGCGCTTGTTCTGTTGTTTCAGTTTGTTCTTTTTCCTGTCCTTAAGTCCCATTGTCTGTTCCCTCCTCAAGTTTGATCTGTCCCGTGTTCTGTCGCCCTTCAATATATTACATGATTTCCCCGGAAAAGCAAGGGTCCTTCCATCTTAGGAAAAGACCGGAAAAAGCGCTCATGCGCTCTCTTGAGCGGTCAGTATCCTTGCCAGCACGATTCCCGACGCTATGAAAGTCAAAGCTTCGAAATAAGACAGAACGCTGGTAGCCAGATAATCCGAAACGATCATTAACAGCACTCCTGCCATATAGCAGACTATAAAAGCCGGCTGGATCCTGAAATTGCCCTTAAGGGAGAAGACCAGCTGTATGAACCACGCGGCCATTATAAGGACTAGTCCCGCAGAAGCCATGTTTATATCCATGATCTCCCTCCTTTTGCGCTCTTCCCTTATTACCTATCCGGGATAGATACCTATCCCGGATAGGTTCTTATCCCGGATAGGTAAGGGTCAGCTTGTTCTTTTATAAACTTCCTTCAGGAACTCCTTGACCTTCTCCGCCTGCTTTGACCGCGGGCCGTAATGGGAGAGATAAAGATCCAGCAGTTTTTCCGCTTCCTTTTCGGCTTCGGCGTATTTTGCCTGGTCGTAATACGCCGCCGCCAGGAGCTGCCTGGCCCCGGCAAGCTTAAGGCTGTTCCTTCCCTCCAGCGGCTCACCTATTTTCAAACACCATTCGAGCGCGCTTTCCGCCTCCCCGGGTTTTCCCCACCGGGTATAGAGAATACCCAGGTTCATGAACCCTTCGGCGGTCCGGATGTCGCGCGTATGGTAGATCTCTATGGTAAGCCTCAAGGATTCCTTTAAAAGGGCCTCGGCCTTTTCGTAGTCACCCTCCTTGATAAGGCCCGGGGCCTTTGCTTCTATCCGCGCGATCCTTTCGGATTTTTCGCGCAGAAGCCTTCTTCCCGAAGAAAGCCTTCTTTTACGGGCTGATGGACTTTGCTCCATCGACTTACGAACGAACTGTTCCCAGTCCTCCGCCTCCGCACTGAAGATCAAGGCCGTCATTAAAAAACAAAGGACCAAAAGTATTTTCATATCCGCCTCCTTTCCCGAAGACCGGGAACATCCGGTATTCATCCCGCCGGCTGCGGGCTTAAGCTGTGTCCTCGGCCACCTGCCCGGAAAGGTGGTGACTGGCCGAGTGATGTTTCAGAGAGGCTCCCAGCACCTTCAGGAACTCAGTGTGCCTCCTTCCTTTCAGAGACAGGTGTTTATAGACCTGTATCTTGGCCCAGTCCTCTATGAAGACCCAGACAAGAGCGTATGCCCAGACTCCCAGTATGTACTTAAAGGGAAGAGCCGTGACAAAAAAACCGAACCCCACGATGCAGGCCGCGATCGCCTGCGTGCACAAAAGCGCGCCCGCCAGCACCGGGGCGGGATGCGGTTTTGACCAGAAGGGGTTCTTAGTCCTTGCTACCAGAAGCGTAAGCTGTCCGGCCACACAAAGCTTCAGAAAGATCACCGATTGCAACATCCCGTGGGGCAGGCCCATGACCTCTTTGACTATATATAAAAGCGCGAAAGTCTCAACAAGCCCGAGAGCACCCAGGACAGTTGATACCGTTAGGACCCTTTTCATCTTCCATTTTACAGGCCTGGGGTCAAGCCAGGTATTATCTTTAGCGATAGACATAATGGGAAGATCGTTCAGAAGCGCCAGGAGTATTATCATTACCGCCGTTATCGGGTACATGTTGAACGCGAGCATGGCAAGCACCATAAAAAGCATTATCCTTATGGTCTCCGTGATCCTGTAAATAGCGTAAGAGTTCATCCTCTCAAAGATCTTCCTGGCTTCCTCTATGGCCTTTACGATCACCGAGAGGCCGGGCGCGGTAAGCACAAGGTCCGCAGCCGCCCGCGCCGCGTCGGTAGCGCCGGAAACCGCGATACCCATATCCGCCTGCTTGAGAGCGGGCGCGTCGTTAACCCCGTCGCCTGTCATCCCGGTTATATGCCCGGCGGCCTGCATGGCTTTAACGATCCGGTATTTGTGTTCGGGAAAGACCTGGGCAAAACCGTCGGCCCTTACTATTTCTTCCCCGGTCTTAGCATATCCGGACTCAGGCCCTTCGCCCTGCGGAAAGAATTCTTCCGCGGATCTTATGTCCGCCCCCATGCCCAGGCGGGAGGATATCTCCCTGGCTATGGCCACATTGTCGCCGGTGACCATTTTGACCTTTATCCCGTGTTCTCCGGCCCTTTTGACAGTATCGGCGGAGTCCTCTCTGGGAGGATCAAAAAGAGGCAGTATGCCCAGAAACTTCCAGCCGGCCCCTTCGTCGGAACGGGCAACGCCGAGCGTGCGGAACCCCTTGGCGGCGAAGCCTTCGACCGAGGAAAGCACTTCTTGCTTCAACCGGTCTTCCGGCGCGCAAAGCGCCAGAATGACCTGTGGAGCTCCTTTGGTTACGGCGAAGGTCCGACCCCCGGGCGCCTTGATCTGCGCTTCCGTCCTTTTGCTGACAGGATCGAACGGAGAGAATCCGGTCTGTTCGTATTTCGTGATCTCTTCCCTGTTCCCGAGAGCTCCGATAACCGCCAGGTCTATCGGGTCTCCGTCCTCTTCCTTGGAAGCCAGGGCCCCGGCCAGGATTATCTCTTGAGCCTCCGTACCCCCCGCGCCCACGGGGTCTCCCAGTTTAAGCTTGTTCTGCGTGAGCGTCCCGGTCTTGTCCGAGCAAAGCACATCCATCCCCGCCATTTCCTCGATGGATTCAAGCCTTGAAACTATCGCTTTCATTTTTGAAAGGGCTACCGCTCCCATAGCCATGGTGATGGACAGTACCGCCGGCATGGCCACCGGTATTGACGCCACCGTGAGGATCAACGCGAATTGTGTTATCTTAAGAAGGTCCGCGCCGCGCCAGAGCTGTACCCCCACGAGAACTATCACCAATCCCACACTCAAGCATATGAGATAATCCCCTATGGAAAGTACCGCTTTCTGAAAGTGCGAGGCACCCTTGGGCCCCGAAACGAGGCGCGCAGTTTTCCCGAAAAAGGTATCGGCTCCCGTGGCGACGACCAGGGCCACCATTTCCCCCTGTTTCGTCACGGACCCTGAATAAGCAATATCGCCTTCTTTCTTATTGACCGGCAGTGATTCGCCGGTCATTGCCGACTGGTCAACCGTAAGATAGTCGCCCTCAGTCAGCTTAACATCAGCGGGGATGACATCTCCCAGCCTGAGCCTGACAATGTCGCCCGGCACAAGTTCACAGGCGTCGATCTGCCGCCATTTGCCGTCCCGCCTGACCCGTGCTTTCAGGGCAAGCTGGCTTTTTAACGCGTCTATCGCGCTGGAGGCCTGGTGCTCCTGCCAGAACCCGACTACGGCGTTAAAAACGAGAAGCACCGAAATGATCACAAAATCGTCCCAGTGCTTTACAACGGCCGATAAGACCGCGGCTATCTCTATCATCCACGGGATGGGACCCCAGAAATAAGAAAGAAATTTCATGACCGGATTAACTTTTTTCTCGGGAAGCGCGTTCGGCCCCGCCTCTTTCAGCCTCCGCGAGGCTTCTTGCGAAGAAAGTCCTTCCTTTCCCGTTCCTAGTTCTTCCGCCAGTTCCCCGGGATCCATGTCCCTGGCCTTTTCAGAGTCTATGCTGAATTTCGGAGTCCCCATGTCCGCCTCCTGTTCTTTTGCGCCGTATCAGTTCTTAAGGATTTCCCTGGTAGTCCCCGCAACCGGGAGGACTATCGTCGCCGTGGTGCCTTCTCCTTTCCTGCTGGTATAGCGAAGATCCCCGTTATGAGCCTTGATTATCCCGTAACAGACAGACAGTCCCAGGCCGGTACCCTGTTCCTTGGTGGTAAAGAACGGGTCGAATACTTTTTTGATGTTCTCCTGGCTTATCCCCTCTCCCGTGTCCGAGATCTCGATCCTAACATTGCGGTCCGCCTGAGAGGACTTTATAGTGATCCTTCCTCCCTCGGGCATAGCGTCCGCGGCGTTCTTCAGAATGTTCATGAACACTTCGTGCATCTGCTTCTCATCCATATTGACCTTGTCGAGAGCCGCGCCGTACTGTTTCTCTATGGTTATGTTGACCAGCGAAAACTGATGCTCCAGGAGATGCACTACGAAATCTATTGTATCGTTTATATCTCCCGGCTCGAAAATGCCTTTACCGGGCTTGGAGAACCTTAGCATCCTCTGGATTATATCTTTGGCCCGCGCGCACTGGTCCTGAATTATCTTGAGAGCGTTCCTTACCTCTTCTTTTTCAGGGTTGTCCATAAGAGCGAGCTGGGCTCTTCCGGAAACTATCTGCAGGGGGTTGTTGACCTCATGGGCCATGTCCGAGACCATGGACCCGAGTTTGGCAAGCCTTTGGGATAACTCCACCTTTTTCCTTTCGGTAACATCGGTGCTCACTCCCCTGTAACCCACAAGTTTGCCGTCATTGTCAATGACAGGTATTCCCGTCATTTCCAGCGTCATTATTTTTCCGTCTTTCCTCAGGACCTGGATATCGAGATCCTTGAATTCCCTTTTTCTGTCGAATATGCCGCATATCTTCTCAACGGCCGCCTCTTTCTCTTCGGGCACTATAAAATCACTGAAAAATTTACCCACCACCTCGTTGAGGCGGTACCCCAGTATCTTTTCCACCCCGCTGCTGGAATAAACATACCGGCCCTTCGGGTCCATTTCCCATATCCAGTCCCCCGTGTTCTCGGCGACATCCTCGAATCTTTTCTGTGCCGCCTGCAGGACCTCGATAGAGACCGTGGATTTTTTCAGGTCCGCCGCCATTTTGTTGAACGCCTCCGCAAGCTCCCCTATCTCATCCCTGGTCTTTATATCGACCTGTACTTCCAGGTCTCCACCGGCTATTTTTCTTGTGGCTTCAACCAGCATTTTTATGGGAATGATCGCGACTCTGGTAATAAGTATTACCGCCAGGACCGCGGCGAGAAGGAGAAGGCCGGCCATGTTAAGCGCCGTACGCTGGGAATCACGAACGAGCCCCAGGATGTTCTCAAGGGAGACTATGATAAGTACCGACCCTATTTTCTGCAGTTTAAGGGTCCCGGTCTCCTCGTAGAACTCCAGGTTCTCTTCGGTCGGGTGCTGGACTCCGCCGGTATCGGACCACCCCCACTCCTCCTCGACCAGAAGTATCCCCGCTTCTCCTTTGGGAGCGACCCTTTGCGTACTGGTAACGGGCCTTTTTACCTTAAAAACAAGTTCGTCCCCTATGTAGCCGGTAGTGATCGTCACAAGGCCCCTTATCTCCGATCCGTATTCATCAAGAAGGGTTTTGAGGTCAGCGCCCTCGTCCGGGTCCGACTGGGCCGCCACCTTTCCGTCCCTGTCGTAGACGGCGCAATATATGACATCGGGC
Source organism: Candidatus Omnitrophota bacterium (assembly GCA_014728075.1). GTDB lineage: Bacteria > Omnitrophota > Gorgyraeia > Tantalellales > Tantalellaceae > WJMG01. Next base: position 9,799 of record WJMG01000078.1, read on the forward strand.
TGCTGCATGATCCCGGCTATAAGGTCCCGCAGCACCTGTTCGTTCCCGGAAAGGAGCCCGTATTCACAATCGTAAGCAAAATTATCCGCCAGCGCCTTGCTCTGTCTCTTGACATTGCTGTAGACGATATTTTTCTCATTCTCTATAAAAAAAAGCGTCAGAGCCGCACTCACCACTACTACCAGTAGAGTTATGATTATGGCGGCTTTCAGCTGGACACCGAATATGCTTCTCATTCCCCCTCTTTCTTCCCGAAGACCTGCGCTCTGCGAAGGGCGTCCTGGTTGACCCGGGCGCGTATAACTTCCGCGGTCCGCTCATTGTATAGTATACGGGCTTTCCTGGGCCGTTCAACCGGAAGGCTTCCCGCGGCCCTGCCCCTCAGGACATTATTAGCAAGCCCGGACGCCTGAACGCCTATATCGTAATAATCACATTCAAAAGCGAGGAGCGCCCCGGCTTTTACGAAATTCGACGAAAAAGCTATGAACGGCATCTGCTGTTTAAGCGTGAGGAGTATTATGTGCTTTCCGGAAGTGGAATTGTACACGAAAGTATCTATCCCCGCCCAGAGGCACTCGGCCGAAAGGAAAAGTTCCTCCAGCGCGAGCGTAATATCAGAGGATGTGTGGGCCGGTCTGGCGATCAGCTCAAGACCGGTTTCCGAGGCCGCCGCCGCGGCCTCGCGCGCCAGATCTTCTTTTTTTCTGGCATCATAGATCATCCCCACGGTCTTGACATCGGGCAGGATATTCTTTATATGGGTAAATTGTATAAGAGCGGGAAGGTCCAGGGTGACACCGGTAATGTCCTCCGAGCCTTCGGCTTTTATAATTCCCGCGCCTTCCGGGTCAAGCACCATGAAAAAGACCACAGGGGCTCCCGTTATCCTTTCCGAAACGAACTCGGCGGCCTCAGTTCCTATCGGACAGACAATATCCGCTTTGATCTTGGAGACCTTGGAAGCAAGCTCATCTTCACGGAAGATCTTATAGCGTTCAAGGTCGTAGTCTATGTATATTACTTCCCGGCGGTTTTTTTTCATGCCCTCACGGAAACCCCTGTAAGCGGTATCATATTCCTCAAGAGGCCGGGATCGTATGACCACTATTATCTTCCGTTCCGACGGCAGGGCATCCCGGACGGATAAAAACACCGCGCAAATTGAGACCAGGGCAATAGGGATGATTTTTATTCCGTACCGGTGTTTTCTTCTTTGTAGCCGGCGTCTATTCATTGGAAAGGCTTATCCTGTTATTAATATGATAGATAATACTGATAATCATATTATCCATCCCCCAACGGAAAAAGTCAAAGAAGTATACATTCTCGGGCTTTTTGCGGTCTACATGGAAAGCGTTGTCCTTGAGATGATCTACGAAGGCAGTTTCAGGTATTTACGGGAGGCTTCGCGAAAGCTGATCGCTTCGTTACGGTAAAGCTTGTTCTCTCTGCGGTATTGGGATATTTCCTCTATCTCTCTTTCGAAGGCCTCGGCAAAACCGGAAGGAAGGTCCAGGAACCTGGTCCCCACCCGGAACATACCGTCACGCAGCTTTTTTACATAAACCGTAACGGCCCGGAACCGGTACATCCGGTCTTTCATGAACAGGCGCAAAACGATCTGTCCGTTTTGATCGGGGGGAAGCGCAGACAAAAGCCCGGCGCCGCCTTTACTGATATCGGCAAGAGCGAGCTCTCCCTCATCCCATTCAACGGGATAAGCCGGATCGAATCTTTTCCATCTTCTTCTTTCCTGCATAAGATATTCCAAGGCTTGTACTTAGGCCTCTCCCAGCTACAAGTATATCATACGGCCGAAAAATAGTAAAGTTAGTTTAAAAAAAGCTAAGATTTTCGACTTAAGCACACGCTTTTTCACAGGGATCATTTCTTTTCCCTGTTCTCCCCGAGAACTTTTTCGAAAATATCGAAAAATTTTCCGGCGATGACCCGGGGAGAATGTTTCTCAGCAAAAGCCTCGGCAGCGGTTTTCAGGGCTTTTTGCTTTTTTTTGTCGCGCAACACCTCTATCAGCTTCTTGTTCAAAGCCGTAATATCCCTGTAGTGGACCACTTCTTTTTTCCAGGAATGGAAGAAATCCGACTGGCTCGGCACAAAGATCGGGCAACCGGTCCCCAGGGCCTGGAAAACAGTGGAAGAAACTACCGCGTGCTGCCGGCTTCGGAATTTGTGGAAAATAGCCGCGTCCGAAGCGAACAGGTAATCATCGAATTCCGCCGTTGAAATAGCGTCGCTCTTTCTGACCATCCTCCACTTAGTGGGAGTAAGCTCTTCCAGCATCTGGTAATCCGTTTCGATCAAGTTAAGGAGGATACAATCCCTTCTCAGCCTGGGCGGCAGCTCCCTGTAATAAGAATGGTACCCCCTGTGCCCGAACGAGTAAATGATCTTTTTTTTCTGAGGCAGTCCCAGTTTAGCCCTGGCCTCTTTTTTGCTGCCGCTCCTGACGGGGAAACACGGGAACGGCACATATTCCGCGTCCGGGTAGACGCTTTTAAGAAAATCCTGCCGATGGTCAAAGTAAACCACCTTGTCCCAGTCCAGTTTGTAGAACCAGGAATGCTCGCACATCCTGTTCTCGTGGACGACATGCACCAGCTTCATCTTCTTCTTCAATACCGGCCAGATGTTGGCCATCTTCTCGACGGGCAACATCCCGAGGTCTTCCACTACCAGAATATCCATGTCCGTCTCGAGGAAAGGGCGCGGGTCGAGAACGGCGGTATGTGTCCTGGTCCCGAAACACCTTATAACATAGGGTTCGTCCCCGGCCGTCATGCATTCTCCGTGAAAATCGTTCTTCACAAAAGAAAAAACCGTCACCTTGTGACCCATTCTTATAAGCTCCCTGAACACCGGTTCGGCATGCATAGCGACGCCGCTGTTGGTGTTCCAAGCAGACATTACTCCTATGTTCATGGCCCCCCCTTTTTTCTGCGGTCCCTTTGAACTTTGAGATCACCGTCTAAAAACATCTTACGGGCATTTTACCATTAACCCCGCCAAAGCGCTAAAAGCGCGCGCCTTATATGTTCATTTTGACCAGCCGGGCGTTCACTCCGGAAAGAAGGTTTAGTTTCCTTTCCAGTTCTTCGTGGTCTTTATCTTCCCCCACGAGTTCGAGTATTATCAGCCCGGAATTAGAACAATCGTCCAGAACGCCCTGGTGAAGCCCAAACCTTGTCCTTATCACGCAGCCCCATCCCGTAAGTATTTTTTGAACTTTTTCGGCGGTCTCTTTTCTTTGCTCGAGTAAAGTTATAAGCACATTCCTCTGCATCTTCCTCCTTAATAAGCGTTTCGGCGTTTTGGTTTCGCGTCCCCCGCCGCAAGCCCGGGAATAGTTCCCTTGATCTTCTTCCGGGCCCGTTACGGCTCTACGGACACCTCGTACCGAAAAAGGGAGGGAGCTATACCGCTCCCTCCCTTTGTAACGGAAAGAAAAAAAGCTATGATCGAAAGGACCACAACTACAGAGAACATTCAGTCCTCCTTATTTTTTTATATTCTTCTCGACCTCGGAAAGAAGAACATCCGGCTTTATGGGCTTTTCAAGGACGCCTTTCACCGGAAGCCATTCGGAATCCGGCTCGAACCCGAAAGACAGGTTCATGTCCTTCCTGATGCCCGTGGTCATAAGCACCGGCGTGTCTTTTATCTCCTCGTCGCCGTGGATCTTTCTGGCGATATCGAACCCCTCTGTTTTATTTGCCATCATTACATCCAGAAGGATGAGGTCCGGTTTTTCCTCTTTAGCCTTTGAAAAGCCTTCCTCTCCGTCCGAAGCGGTTACTATGGAATAGCCCCTGGCCTCGAGAAGAGTCGTCATCGCTTCCCTGAAATCCGCGTCGTCATCCACTATAAGTATTTTCCCTGGCATTTTTCCTCCTTCTGTTTTTCTGTTCCCGGGCCCTATCACCAAAGGGGGTTATAACCCTTTCCAGTATTCCCGACATGTACGATATAATTATACCATAATTAGTGATAGGAACCTTTTGTCTTTTAGCTCTTGCCACCCTGGCCAGCAGTTCTCTGCGGGTAACCATACATCCTCCGCAGCTTATGACAAGGGAATACGGAGAAAGGTCCTCCGGAAATTCGCCTCCGGCCGTAACATCGAAAACAAGGTCCCTGCCGGTATACTCCCTTAACCAGGAAGGTATCTTGCTTCTGCCTATATCCTCCGGTTGAACATGATGTGTGCAGGCCTCAGCGATAAGGACCTCGTCTCCGTCTTGCAGGCGCTTAACGGCACCTGCGCCCTTTATGAACTCTGCCAGGTCGCCTTTATGCCTGGCGAAAACCACCGAAAAAGAGGTCAACGGGACATTCTCCGGTACTTTATCCTTAACCTCCTCGAAGACCTGGGAATCCGTTATGACCAGCGCCGGGGACCTTTCAAGAGAATCGAGAGATTCCGTCAGTCCACTGTCTTTGACGACAACCGCTATGCCCCCGGCGTCAAGGACTTCCCTCAACACCTGGACCTGGGGCAGGATCAGCCTGCCCTGCGGCATGGCCCCGTCGATCGGGCATACCAGAACAACCGTATCCCCGGCCTTTACTATATCTTTTACCAGCGGGACGGGTGCCCAGTCCCTGGGAGCAAGCCGTATTATCTGTTCTTTCAATTGCTCTATACCTGCGCCGGTCACCGAACTCACTTTCACGCAAACCCTTCCGTTCTCTTCCCTCAGCCTGTCATCCTCGATGTTTTCTTCAAGATCGCTCTTATTCCATACTATCAAAAAAGGCACTCCCTGCTCGCCGAAAGCGGCTATGATTTCCTCTTCGAATTTCCCGGGCCGGGTCCCCGGCTCCATAACTATCAAACCTACATCGGTCTTTCTAAGGACCCGCCGGGTCTTCAGCACCCTCTCGCGGCCCAGCTCCCCCTCGTCGTCGAGCCCTGCCGTATCTATTAAAACACAGGGTCCTATAGGCAGGATCTCCATGGCCTTGTAAACAGGATCTGTCGTAGTTCCCGCGCAAGAAGAGACTATTGCCAGGTCCTGTCCCGTAAGCGCGTTTATCAGGCTGGACTTGCCCGCGTTCCTTCTGCCGAATATCCCTATATGGAGCCTGTTACTTGCCGGTGTTGTATACATTTTCGTCCCTCCTTCCGGGAAGAAGGGAATCTCCCCGGGACATGTCCGCGTACCTCCCCATTTCCGGCAGCTTTTCTTTTACTTGTTCGATAAAGTCCTCCGGGCGGGACCCCCTTATTTCCGGCGCCGGATAAATTTCATATGATCTCGCGTATCGGGGGGGAGTAAAATCGGCCATTATAACATTCGCTCCTCCGGCAAGGGCTCTCATCCGGGGTTCAAGGCTTTCCGCCCCAAGGGCCGTAGTTGCCGGTATATGCGCTAAAGGAGAAAGTATCCTCATCACGGAGATCGCGCTTAGGGCCTCTCGGCGGGATCCCGCGGGCTCCAGACCCAGGGCCGTTTCCCCGTGTGGAACAAAAGGCCCCACGGCTACCATATCGAGTGCAAGCTTTCCGAGAAAGACAAGATCCTCCGCCAGACTCTCCTTTGTCTGGCCCTTAAGCCCTACTATTATACCGCTGCCTGTCTGGAACCCGAGGGCCCGGAGCGTTTCCAGGCATCGTACGCGGTTGTCAAAGGACATACCGGGATGCAGGGCTTCGTAGATCCTTCTGTTCGAGGTCTCTATTTTAAGAAGGTACCTGTCGGCGCCGGCGTCCCGTAAGACCCGGTATTCTCTCTCTGTTTTTTCGCCTATAGATACGGTTACCGCGACATCGTATCGATATTTTATTTCCCGGATGACCTCTGCCAGTGACCGGCAATCGTCTTGTCCGTCCTGTCCCGACTGAAGCACTATTGTACGCACCCCGGCCCGGAAAACCCTTCCGGCGGCCTCCAGTATCTCTTCAGGCGACATCCTGTATCTTTCGAGCCCGCCCTCGGGACGGTTAAGCCCGCAATAAGAACAAGCGCCGTCGCAAAAATTCGAAAAGTTTATTATTCCCCTGAACAAGACCCCTTCGCCTATAAACCGCGCCCTGAGAGCATCGGCTTCTTCTGTTATTCCCGTTTCGGCGGACGGAAGGGACAGGATCTCACGGACCGCCGGCATGTCCTCTCCCCGGAAGGATCTTATCTTTTCCGGAAGACCGGACCGCCTAAACGAACTCATCCCTTTTCCCCTTCGCCAGGTCCAAAAGTATTTTTTCCAGCGTTTCTTTCTCTTCGGCTCCCAGACCCGCGGATAGCTTTTCCACAAGAGCGTACCCTTTTGCCCTCACATCATCCGAAGCGTAGTCGTCAAGGTATTCTTTCAGTGTAATAAGGGCATTTATCCTGCATTTGCCTTTTATGGTGCCCGGGCGGGCCATTTCCATGAACGCCTCCCCTGTGCGACGGGACCTGTAGCAGGCGGTACAAAAACTCGGAACGGCGCCTTTTCCGATCAAAGCGCCGACTACCTGGTCCAGGCTCCGGTGGTCATTGAGCGAGAACTGACCGCATGCCTGGCCCGGTTCAGCGTATCCTCCGGGTGAAGTCCGGGAAGACGCGCTTATCTGGGACACTCCCAGATCAAAAAGAGCGTCTCTCATCTCCGGAGACTCCCGGGTAGAGAGAATGATCCCCGTGTAAGGAACGGCCAGCCGGAGAACGGCTACCAGAAGCATGAACTCCCTGTCGGACATCTCGAAAGGCGCGGCCTCCGAAAGATCAACGCCTTTCGCCGGCTCTACCCTGGGAACAGAGACAGTATGCGGCCCTATATTAAATTTTTTCTCCAGATATTCAACATGGGTCAGGAGGCCAAGAGCCTCGAACCGGTGATCATACAATCCGAAAAGGGCCCCTATGCCCACATCGTCTATCCCCGCCTCGAAAGCCCTGTCTATGGCCGCGAGTCTCTCGTCGGGGTCGCTTTTTGGCCCGCGGGGGTGTACTTTCCTATATGTCCTCTCATGATATGTTTCCTGGAAAAGCTGGTAAGTGCCTATGCCGGACGCTTTCAGGCGCTTGAACCCTTCCTTTTCCAGAGGGGCACAGTTAACATTTATCCGCCTTATCCTGTTCTTACCGTCGGTCTGTGAGTAAATTGTCCCTATACTTTCGGCAAAATAGCCGGCGTCGTCCGGCGATCCGCTTTCCGAAGCGACCAGAAGTACGCGTTTATGGCCCATTTTCAACAGGCTGCGCGCCTCCGCGGCTATCTCCGGCTGCGCAAGCTTTTTCCTGGGGATCAGTTCATTGCCTTCTTTGAACGCGCAATAAGAACAGGCGTTAGCGCAGATATTGTTTATGTACAGAGGAGCGAAAAGGACTACCCTGTCACCGTATATCTTTCTTTTTACCTCGGAAGCGGCCGCGAGGATAGCTTCTGTCTCCCCGGGGCCCTCGGCGGCAAGAAGGACCGCGGCGTCCTCGATAGAAAGCCGGTTCAGGCCGGCACTTTTCTCAAGGACTTCCATTATTCTTGACCGCCCGGCCTTTCTGCCGGCTTTCAGCGCTTCATGTATTTTTTCTTCATTGATCAGTTTCATCCTCACCCCGCCAGCGATATTCACCCGCCCCTGTTGCGGTACTCTTTTATAAGTTCCGCGGTCCTTTCGGCGTCGAGATCACCGTGTATCTTCTCGTTCACCATTATCACCGGGGCCAGGCCGCAGGCGCCGAGGCACCTCGCTTCCTGCAAAGTGAACATTTTGTCTTCGGTGGTCTGTCCCACTTCAACCCCCAGCTCCTTTTTAAGGGTTTCCAGGACCTTTCCGGCTCCCTTTACATAACACGCGGTCCCCATGCATACCGATACGATATATTTCCCCACCGGTTCAAGGTTGAAATAATGGTAAAAGGTAGCCACTCCCCAGATATGCGCCGTGGGGATGTTCATGTAATGAGCTATTTCGTCCATTACTTCTCTGGGCAAATATCCGTATATCTCCTGGGCTTTGTGCAGAATAGCTATTAGCTGGGATTCCGAATGTTCTTTTTCCCGGCACTCGTCCATATATTGTCTGAGCCGCTCCGATCTTTCGTCCTTAACCTTTGTCATTTTCCCTCCGTTATCTGGATTTTGATAGCTCAGGTATTATTCCTCTCGGCTCTTTCGGCGCATAATGCGTGTGAAGGTACTTATGCGCCGCGGACCCGAGAGGCCTACCGAGGAACTCCTTGTAAAGCCTCTGAACATCCCTGTTCTCGTGGCTCCGCCTGATGGTCCTGTTCCTGTCAAGCCCGTAAAGGGCTTCCGCCCTTTTCTTGAGCACATCTTCGTCAAGAGGGATCGAGTTGGACCCGGCGTAAGGCTGACCCCCGCCCCCTATACACCCGCCCGGGCAACCCATTATCTCGATAAAATGATACCGGTCGGGATCCTTGCGGACTATGTCGAGAAGTTCCGCGGCGTTACCCAGCCCGTGCGCGACCGCTACTCGTATCTCTTTGCCGTCCATAGTTATGCTTCCCTCTTTCACGGACTTGAACCCCCGTATATCCTTGAGCTCTATATCGAGAAGGGTCTCTCCCGTATAAAGCTCGTAAGCGGTGCGTATTGCCGCTTCCATGACCCCCCCGGTAACACCGAAGATCGCTCCGGCTCCGGAAGAAACTCCGAGAGGGGCGTCGAACTGTTCCGGTTTGATATTATAAAAATCTATACCGGAAGATTTTATCATCCACGCGACTTCCCTGGTCGTTACGACAAGGTCGGTGGGGTCCATGCCCTCTACCCGGAGCTCGGGCCTCTGTGCCTCGTATTTTTTGGCCGTACAGCACATCACGGCAACGGAAAAGATGTTTTCCGGAGACAGGCCCTGTTTATCGGCGAAGTATGTCTTAAGCATTGACCCCATCATCGACATGGGGGACTTACAGGTAGAGACATTTTCTATAAGGTCCGGATAGAATTGTTCGAGACACTTCATCCAGGCGCTTGAACAGGAAGTTATCATAGGCAGCTTGCCTTTGCCCTGCACTCTCTCCAGGAACTCGTTGGCTTCCTCCATTATCGTGAGGTCGGCCGCGAACTGCGTGTCAAAAACATGATCGAACCCCAGACGCCTCAACGCCGCGGCCATTTCCCCCTCCATGGCCTTGCCCGGAGGGAACCCGAAAGCCTCTCCTATAGCGGCCCTTACCGAAGGCGCCACCTGCACGACCTTCACCAGTTTATCGTCGTTAAGTTTTTCGAACAGTTCCTGCGTATAGTTCTTCTCAACGAACGAAGCGGTAGGGCACACATTTATGCACTGGCCGCAGGAAGTGCAGACGCTTTCGCTGAAAGGCATATTATACGCCGGCATTACCACCGTATTGAACCCCCTGTGGGCATATCTCAACGCATTGACCTTCTGGACCTCCTCGCACATGCGCACGCACCTGCCACAAAGGATACATTTGTCCGGGTCCCTGATGACCGCCGGGGAGGAAAGATCTTTTTCGTAATGCTTTTTCTCACCCTCAAAGTGCCGTTTTCTTATGCCCATGGCGTAAGCAAGCCGCTGAAGTTCGCATATACCGTCCCTTTCGCAGGTATGGCAATCTTCGGGATGGTTGTCCAGTATCAGCTCCACTATATCCCTCCTGGCCTGTCTCAGGTCACCGGTATTGGTCTTTATGTCCATGCCTTCTTCCACGGGATGCGAACAGGAAGCCACGAAATTGCGCATGCCCTCTACTTCCACTATACAAACCCGGCACGCCCCTTCTATGGAAAGTTTGGGATGATAGCAAAGACGCGGTATCTTGAACCCCAGGCCGTCCAGGGCCTGCATTATGGTCTGCCCTTTTTCAACCTTGTAGTCCCTGTTATTGACGGTTATGTTTATCGTTTTCATCTGATCCTCTCCTTAGGCTGTTTTTACGGCATTGAACTTACAGGCGGCCAGGCACTGCCCGCATTTTATGCATTTTTCTATGTCAATGGCGTGGCGTTCACGGGGGGAACCCGTTACCGCTCCGGCCGGGCAGACTTTCTTACACGCGGTACAACCGACACAATCCTCGGTAATATAATATTCCAGAAGGTTCCGGCATTCCCCCGAGCGGCACTTTTTTTCTTTTATGTGCTCCTCATATTCCTCGCGGAAATTCTTTATCGTGCTCAGCACTGGATTCGGCGCCGACTGGCCCAATCCGCACAGTGACGCTTTTTTGATCGTTTTCCCGAGGCGTTCCAGCTTCTCTATGTCCCCTTCCATTCCGCGCCCTTCGGTTATCCTGGTAAGGATCTCGAGCATTCTTTTGGTGCCTTCCCTGCACGGCGTACATTTCCCGCAGGACTCGTTCTGGGTAAATTCAAGAAAAAACCTCGCTATACCGACCATACAGGAATCTTCGTCTATCACGATCATCCCCCCGGAACCCATTATCGAACCGGCTCTCGCCAGAGACTCGTAATCGATCGGGGTGTCGAGGTACTCTTCGGGAAGACATCCTCCCGAGGGCCCCCCCGTCTGCACCGCCTTGAACTTTTTATCTTCCGGTATTCCGCCCCCGATGTCGAAAATGATCTCGCGCAGGGTAGTCCCCATGGGCACTTCGACCAGACCGGTATTACGCACTTTGCCCGCGACAGCGAATACCTTGGTCCCTTTGCTTTTCTCCGTCCCCACCGAGCTGAACCAGTCGGCGCCGTCCATTATTATCACGGGTATGTTCGCCCATGTCTCTACATTGTTTATCAGGGTCGGTTCACCGAAAAGCCCCGAAACCGACGGGAAAGGCGGCCTCGGCCTGGGCATACCCCTTGATCCCTCTATCGAATGAATGAGCGCCGTCTCTTCCCCGCAGACGAACGCGCCCGCCCCGAGCTTTATTTCGACATCAAAAGAAAAATCCGATCCGAGGATATTCTCGCCGATAATGCCGTGTTCCCTGGCGTCCTTGATCGCTTTTTCCAGACGCCTGATGGCCAGCGGATACTCAGCCCTTATGTAAATTATCCCCCTGGAAGCCCCCACGGCGTACCCGCCTATTATTATGCCTTCCAGGACCGTATGGGGATCTCCTTCAATGGCGCTTCTGTCCATGAAAGCGCCCGGATCGCCTTCGTCCGCGTTACATATAACATATTTCTTTTCACCTGCGGCCTTTCTGGTGAAATCCCACTTCAACCCCGTGGGGAACCCCGCGCCTCCCCTGCCCCGTAATCCCGATCTTTTGACTTCCTCCACTACCTCTTCGGGACTCATGCTGGAAAGCACCCTGGCCAGGGCCTCGTATCCTCTCAAGGCCAGGTAGTCATCAATACTTTCAGGGTCTATTATCCCGCAGTTCCGCAGAGCTATTCTCATCTGTTTTCCGAAAAAACCCACATCTCCGAAAACCCTGAAGAACTTGTTATAAAGGTGGTTTTCCTCTATTACCAGACGAGCTACGGGCTTGCCTTTGATTATATGTTCTTCAAGTATCTCCTCCAGGTCCGCTTTCCCGACATTCCCGTAGATAGTGTACCCGGGATTGACTATCATTACAGGCCCCCTGGCGCACATTCCCAGGCACCCGGACAGATTGACCTTTACATCCCTGTAGCTAAGCCCTTTTTCCCGGAATCCGTCCTTTAAAGCGCTCAAAAGCTCCTTTGACCCCTTGTGCATGCATCCGGGCCCGTCGCAGAGGGTTATGACCCTCGCGGCGACCACATCGTCTCGTTTATACTTCTCAGCCATTTTTTCCTCTCTATTTTATGACCCACTCTTCGATTATTTCTCCCTTTTTCAAATGCCTTTCGATTATCTCCCTGGCCCTTTCGGGGTCCACCTTTCCGTATTTCACGGGTATTTTTCCTTCTTCTATTACTTCGACCGTAGGCTCCAGGTTGCACCTTCCGGCACATCCTTTCTGGCTCAGGTAAACATCGGTAAGCCCCTTTCTTACGGCTTCCTCGAATATCTGCATTATTTCTTTCGATCCTGCGGCGATCTCGCAGGTAGCCATGCCTACATAGACCCGTTTGGTCGAAAGATAACCTTTGCCTATTATCCGGTTGACCGCTTCAGCCCTTTTCTTTTTAATGTTGTCTATCGGTTTTACCACTTTTCCTCCTGCTATATTGTGAAAACAAAAGTATTACCCTTATCTCCCGGAAAAACATCGATGCTTCCTCCGTGGCTCTCTATTATTTCCCTTGTTATGAAAAGCCCCAGGCCTGTGCCTTTCTCCTTCTTTACCTCCTCTCCCTCCAGCCGTGAAAACCTCTTGAACAGTCTTTTCTTTTCCTGCGGGGTTATGGGCCTTCCGTCGTTATACACGCTGACCTCCGCCCCGCCTTCCGGACGGCGTACGGCCTTCACCTGTATCTTACCGTTTTTTTTCCCGTATTTTATTGCGTTGCTTATAAGATTGTTGGCCACTACCCTCATAAGGTCTTCATCGGCTTCAACCTCCATTGCTTCCGGGATATCTATTGCTACTTCTATTTCTTTAGCGCTTATCCTCTTGGCGAAAGTATCCACCGAAACATCAAAAATATCCTCTTTGATCTTCAGCGGTACCTTGTCCACCTTTATCTCCCCTTTCTCTATCCTGCTGAGGCTGAGGAAATTCTTAACGGTCGAGTCGAGATGGTCCAGGTTCCTTCCTATGGAATCCAGCGCCTTCTGCTGCTTGAAGTTAACCATGCCCAGAAAACCGTCCCGGACGGAATAAACATTCAGGATGGCCGAGGACAGGATGCCCTTGAGCTCATGCGAAACGAAGCCGATCAGGTCAAGATAGCTTTTATTCAGGGCTTCCAGTTTGCGATTGGAAACTTTTAGCTCTCCGTAGCTCTCGCTGAGTTTCCTGGCCATATTGTTGAAAGAAGCCGATAGCTTGTTCAGTTCGGTTATAGCGGTATGCGGCCTGACCCGGCACTTCAGGTCGCCCGCGGATATCTTCTCCGTCGCTTTCAACATATCCTTGACCGGCCGCGAGATCACACCCGCCAGTAGAACAGAAAGAAATATGGCCATGACCACGGCTCCCGAGACTATGAGCATGTACAACAGCAAAGAGTTCCTTGCTATGTCATGAAAGGGCTTCTCGAGAACACCAACATACAATATACCTATTATTGCGCCTTCAGGGTTCCGTATGGGCTCGTAGCCGGTAATATACCAGTCGTTCACCACGAAAGCCCTGTCCAGCCAGGTGCGCCCGTTCTTTACAACATTGTCATAAACCTCTTCTGAAACCCTTGTCCCTATAGCCCGTTCGCCTTCGGCATTAAGCACATTTGTAGCTACCCTTACATCATCCTGAAAGATCGTGACCGTTCCCACCGGCCGGTCCTCGTATATCTTTTCTTCGAAAACCAGGTCCCTTATCTTGTCTACCAGTTCGTAATCCCGGTTGATTATCCTGCCCCCGACCATTACCTGTTCTATCTTTCCTTCAGTATCCTCTACGGGTACGGCGTATTCTTTGACCATCAGGTCCTTAAGCACTTTCCTGGAACTCGGGCGCGCCTTTGGGGTATACAGGATCCTTATCCCCTCCCCGGGCTCGATCCCCGGCTTAGGCCCTGCCCCGGCCAGTATGCGGACGCCTCCCGAAGGTAAGCCTTCAGCGGCTTTACGAGCAAGAAGATTGGCGCTTTTCCCCGCTTCTTCGGCCGTAAGGCTGTAAACATAGTGCAGTTCCGCTTTGCTTTTTATCCATACGGGATCGGCGCCGGGGTCTACGAGGCTGAGCGCCTGCCCTATGTCCTTTATCTCCTCGTTAAAAACACTGGCGGCCGCCTTCAGGTCGTCGGTCACCTGGTCCTGGGCACGGTCGATGACATTACTTTTTATCAGGTAAAAGCCCAGTGTCCCGGCCGATACCCCGAGAAAAAGTATCACCGTCATAAAAGACAGCAATATTGTCGTCTTAAGCGTCCGTGTCCTCATTGATCACGCCTTTTTTGTCCGTGTTTATGAAATAAATTATGTTTTCCAGCTCCAGGCCCAGATTCACATTGTTTATAACGGTATCCTCCTCGCCCTTGAGATTAATGGGCGCGAAGTTGAGGATCCCTTTTATCCCGGCTGATACCATTATTTCAAGCACCTGCTGAGCAGCTATATCCGGCACGGCTATTATGCCCACCCTTATTCCGTGCTCTTTTACATACCCCCTCATCTTATCCAGCTGAAGCACGGGTATCTTTTCATCCGCATTGTACTTGGCGGGATCTATATCAAATCCCGCTACTATCCTTATGTTCTCCTTTTCAAATCCCCGGTAATTCATCATGGCGGTGCCGATATGTCCGGTCCCGACCACGATAACATCCTGGACCTTGTCCTTGCCGAGTATCTTATTAAGCTTTTCAACCAGTTCGGCGACCGTATACCCTCCTCTTTTGTTTCCTGATATACCGAACATCGAAAAATCTTTTCTTACCTGGGCGGGGGTAACCCCCACCGCATCCGCGAGATTATCCGAAAAGACCTTTACAAAGCCCATTTTCTTTAGTCTATATAACGCGTTTTTATATTTGGATAACCGTATTATCGTTCTTTTGCTCATATTATTGTTCCTTTATTCACATTATTCTGCATAAATTTTACCATTTATCAGCAGAAAGTCAACCTTTTTGTGATTTTTTTCACATTTTTTATCCAGAAAAAGGCACTCCCGTGCCTTTTTTCTGGATCATTTAAAGCTCTCTCGGAGGCTTTCCCGCTCTCCAGTGCTCTTCGATATCCTCCAGTTTATGCCCTTTGGTCTCCGGAACAAAGAAAAAACAAAAAAGCCATCCCGCTATCCCCAATCCCGAGTACAACCAGAATGTCCCGGCCTTGCCCAGCTTTTCTATAAGCGTAAGAAAGGTCATCGCTATAACCAGGTTAAAAGCCCAGTTGCACATGGTGCTCAAGCTCATCGCTCTTCCCCTTATCTTGAGAGGAAAGACTTCGGCGATTATCAGCCAGGCAATGGGCCCGAGACTAACGGCAAAAGACGCTATATAAAGCATGAGGCTGCCTACGGCTACCCACTTCAGCGCCCCCGAAAGACTGGCCATGTTGAAGGCGAAACCGAGAGCCCCGAGGCTAATGACCATTCCAGCAAGGCCCCAGAAAAGAAGCTTGCGTCTTCCCACTCTGTCGACCAGTTTTATGGCTACCACGGTCATAAGAACATTAACTATCCCTACTCCCATCGTGGCAAGTATCGCTACCTGCGCCGAACCGAACCCCGCGAACCCGAATATTGTAGGAGCGTAATATATTACCGTATTTATGCCCGTTATCTGCTGAAAGAACATTATCCCTATCCCTATTACCAGCGGCATCCTTAGCCAGGGCTGAAAAAGCTCTTTCCATCCGCCGCTTTCTTCCGTAAGGGATCTGCGGATATCGGATATTTCCTCTTCTATGTTATCGTCCTTTTGTCTGATCTTTCCCAGAACTTCCCTTGCCCTGTCAACGAGGGAACGGCTCATCAGCCATCTGGGGCTGGCCGGGAGAAAGGATATACCTATACCCAGCAGGATCGCCGGCACGGCTCCTACCGCGAACATCCATCGCCATTCATGCCTGCCGGCGAATAAGTAGTCGATAAGATAGGAAAGGACAATGCCGCAGGTAATGGCCAGCTGGTTGAGGGAAACCAGAGCCCCCCGTATGTTCGGAGGGGACACCTCGGAGATATACAGCGGCGCGGCGAAAGAGGCTATCCCGATCGCTATCCCTATGACGACCCGTCCCGCCACCAGAAACCCCACCCCGGGCGCCAGGGCGGTCGCCAGAGAGCCCAGCACGAAGATCACGGCCGTGGCGATTATTATTTTTTTACGGCCGAACATGTCCGAGAGCTGTCCGCTCAAAGCGGCACCCGCTATGGCTCCCACCAGAACGGCGCTCACCACGACCTCTTCCGAAGCCGAAGTAAGGGCAAACTGGTCCTTCAGAAAAAGCACGGCTCCGGAGATAACCCCCGTATCGTACCCGAAAAGCAATCCCGCCAGCGCCGCGACTCCCGCGGCGACATAAACGAACAGGTTCTCTTTACCTCCCGGCTTCTGCTCCATGGCGTCTCCTTCGGTTGCGCTCTTTTAGAGAGCAAGTTGAAAATTTACAGCAAAACGGACGGCCCCGGACTTCTTCACGGGCCGTAACGGCTTCTTCTCTTTCTTTCCCCTGATACTTTTTCCCGCTCGAGCACGCCGCTGACCGCGTCCGTCCACGATCCGTCCCCGTGCGCTTGCAGGCAATACAGCCAGTATTCCGCTCCCCATAAAAGTATAGTGTCAAAACCTATATTTTCAAATTCGCTTACCGCTTTTACGGCTTTTCCGGGGTCACAGCTCGGAGGATGTCCTTTCTTTTTATACACAAGATGTCCCGGCTCCCACGGCTCCGCCTGCAGCTCGACTATCCATGGCTCTTTCCCGGCATCGAGGCTTTTTTCGTAAAGCGCCGTAAAATACTTTTCCCTGCCGGGTTCCGTGGTCTTCCAGTAAAGATCGAACCACCAGAGCCTGTGCCCCACCGTGGGGTATATATTGTATCCTATTATATCGCACAGTTCTAAACACTCTTCTATGGCGTCGTGCTTTACGGATGCCCTGGCCAAGATCCTCAGCAATGTATTTGGATAAGTAGCCGCGGTTAAAAGTATTTTTCTTCTGCCTCCGTCAAGTATCCTTACCAGGTCCACTTCCCGCTCGAGAAAATCCCTTCCTATATACCAGGACCTTCCTCCGAACCTGTTGAGGGGCTCGTTCTCGACCTGCCACACTTTGATGATCTCCCGCTCCCTGTAACGCTTTACTACCCTCGTTACGAACTCGAGGGTCTTTTTTCTTAAAAGGCTATCTTCAGAAACATCCCTTCCGTAAGGAAGGTCCGCCTTCCGTTCAAGCCATGCGGGAATGAAATATTCGGGCCATCGCGGGGCTTTCATCCCGACCGTAAGGATGACGGGGACTTTTTTCCTCTCCGCGAGGTCTATCTGGCGGTCCAGCTCACTGAAATCAAAGACACCTTCCTTTTTTTCTATCCGGCTCCAGTAAGCGCCCAGTCTGATAATATCGAACCCCATCTCCAGCACCGAGCCTAAGACCTCTTCCCCGGACATCTCAAGGTATTCCCTCTGTACGGGACTGAAGGTCGTGCCTATCCTGTCCGCGCGTGCGCCCGCTGCTGACGGGACACAAAACAAGAGCGTGAAAACAGTAATTATTGTACGGCTAAGCAAAGTCATAAGAACCCTCCCGGTCCACCTTGCCCCGTTCACGGCAGTTCCGGTCCCGGCATCTTAAGCGTCAGCGTGTCAAAGTATCAGGCTCCCGCCCTTCGGCAGACCGACCGCTTCCTCTTCCCTTTTCGGTGACCCAAAAGGTCATATACTTTCCCAGCATCAGGCGTGTCTGAGCGTCAAGTGCCGGTAGCGCGCTGAAAAAGATTATGGTAAAAGGCATAAGAAGCCACTGCAGGGCGTAACCGGCCCTTCTAAAGAGGTTTTTTTTGTCTTTCATCGGGGGCAGCAGGCACAGGCTCAGCGCTATACTGGTCAACAAGGAGATCGACGCCAGGTTAAAGATGGTTCCCGTAATACGGGGCGCGCTGTAATAGAAAACAGTATGTGAATAATCCTTCCCCGCGAAAAACGCCGGCAGCCAGCCGATTATTGTCAGCAGGAAGGCCCAGGTGGTCCAGGAAACATGTCCTTCGAACAATTTAAATGCATACTTGAACTTCCTGGTCAAAGAGATCTTACGGTCCTTGAGGAAGCCCCTTACCACTATAGGAAAGTTCTCCACCCCCCAGGCCCATCTTCTTTTCTGTTTATATACATTTTTCAGTGTATGCCACCAATTGTCCGCCACGACCGCGTCCATTGACACGGTCGTGTACATGGGAACGGCCTTGTAATTCCCGTCAAAACGCAGAAAAGCCTTCCAGAATATGGCCGAATCGTCCGATATCATATCCACCGGCCAGTATCCCGTTTCAACCAGGGCCTTGAAACTCATGCTGTGGCTTGAAAAAGTAACGAGCGTTTCCGGATTAGTAGCTTCTATCAGCTGAAAAAAGGACGACCCGGCCTCAAGCACCCTGGTTATCCCCGGGGCATCCCAGATATTGTTATTATAAACAGGTACGGGCTGGAAGCTGGACCTTTCTCTTTCCGGATCGGCCATAAAGTAATATGTCAGCGCGGCGAAATAATCGGGTTTTATGACCGTATCGGAATCAAAACAGGACGAGATCACATTCCTGTAAGGTATGTGCTTTCCCTTCAGGTATTCCGCGGCTTTTTTCGCGGCATTTGTGGTATTAGCTCCCTTTGCCCTGGCTTCACCTTCTATGCCGTCCGGGTGGTACTCTACGAGGAAGTCGCAAAAAGCGCTAGAGTATTTTTCCCGGATCTCTTCCGCGCCTTTTTTTACCTCTTCATCGGCCCTTTCCTCAACTGCCAGGATCACAATGATCCTTTCCGGGGGGAAAACGCTGCGGGCTATGCTGTTTATCCCGGGCTCAACAACATCTTTGGCCTCACCGGCTACCGGGACAATGACAAGGTGGTATATCTCCGAGAAAAGCGGCGGCCTCTCCCCCTGTCTTCTAAGACGCTGCAGGTCTTTGAGATAGCAATAGGCCGAAAGTCTTTCCTTAAGACCGTCCTTCCGGGGAGCTTGTTCAAGCTGTTCCAGGGTCTCCTCAAGCCGGTCAACGCTCCGGGCCCTTTTCAGCCAGTCGGTATCCCTTTCGGAAGCCAGGCGTAAATAGGAGAGAATCAGGAAAAATGTCATATACAGAAGCTTGAGAAGCCAGTACAGATAAAACGCTATTATTATGACGGCCGCGTAAAGCGGATAAAACCGGGCCAACACCGCCATGCCGATCATTATCCCCCAGCTGGCGGCTCCGGGAACTATTTCCAACACCCTCTGAACGACTTTTTCCCCGCCCGTGAGCCCCTGGGCCGTGAACTCGAAATTCATCTTTCCTCCGCCTTTGCCGCTTTTTCCCTGCCGGAGCCCTGTTCAAAGGGGTCCGGGACCAGGCTGGCCTCGGGCACCAGAGTTACGGAATTAAGGTTTCCCTTTTCTCTGTCGATAAAATATATCTTCCCCTCTTCCTCCGAGTAATATACCGAAGATCCCGGCTTCACTTCCAGAAGAAATCCCCCGGAGTTCTTTCCGTAAGCTTCCACTCCGGCAAGATGTACTTCGCTGCCCTGCCGGTATACGGCATGCGACGCCCCGTAAGCGAAAAACGCCTGGCTCATCTCTTTTTTGTCCCGGCACATCCAAAACATCCGGGGAGCCTTCTCAAAAGTCACTTCGCCCGTCTGTTCAAAGGAAAGGTCGAGAACCCCCACCGCATCCCTCCGCAAAACGAGAAGTCTTTGCTCCTGCCGGTCATACTCTATATCCAGAGTGCCTGTTTCAACGAAACGATACGGGAGTTTGTTAGACAAAAGCTCTCCGTCCGGCCCTATGAAAAAAAGCAGGTCCTCCCCAAAAGGATACACTTCGTATGTTTTTTCCGGCTTGAAGATGCTTGAAAAGATCTCTTCGTCATCAAGGATGGAGCTCCTGGCTTCTCCCGAAAGATCGGTCCTGAAAATCGTATTTTCGCCTATAGCGTATATGTGAGAGGACTCTATTCCGAACCCCGAAACACCTTTCATAAAACCGGGATAGACCGCGCCTTCCTTCAGGTCCGCTTTTATAAGCTCTGCCCCTGAAAGAAAGAACACCAGTTCCGGCTTGTCCGGGTCCCATTTGCAGCCTTCTGGCCCGCCGCGCAGAAGTTCGGTGACATCCTCTACCACGGCCTTGTTCCCTGTCAGCCCGGCCCGGTATATCCTTTTTCCTGACGGTGTTTCCGCGCGAAAAAGAATACCGGAGCTGCCTCTTACCGTATTAACCTCTGTTATATCCGGTATCGCGGCGGCGTCCCTGCCCGAAAAGAGCGGATAAGCGCTGTCGGCTTTGTAATCATATACCGTGGTCCGGCCGCCCGCGTTCCCGGCCTTAAGCAGAAAATATCCGCTTGCCTGTACGGGGATCAGGTCTTCGAAGGGGCCGCCGAGTATCGGGGCTATGTCCCACTTTTCAGGCAGAAGAAGTATCTTGTCCAGGACCGTGGCCTCTTCCTTCTGCACCGGGATAACGGCCTGCCAGTGCCTGTAACCCTCGAGAGAGATCCTTACGGAATAGTCCCCGGAAGTAAGCTCCTGGATAAGCGCCGGGGTCTTTTGTGCCTGTTCTTCGCCGTTAACGAAAACGGACCCGCCCTGCGGATTCGTTGAAAGGTAGATCGCTCCGGTCTTAACGAAGCCTTTTTGCGTTTCCGGACTGTAGATATACCCCAGGGCGTAAAGAATGAGGAGCGGACAGAGCACCGCGTAAACAGCGGCGACAATATAAAACAATATTCTTCTCAGGAACTGCATATGCCTTCCCGGGGAAAAGACAGAAAGGAGATCAAGGCCCGGCGCCTGTGAGGCCACTTGTCTAATTATATATTATTATGCGCCTGTTGAGAAGCCGCGCCCGTTCTCCCGGCGAAAAGCCTGTCTTAAAAGGTCAGATTAAGCTTAGCCCCTATGACATTAGCGTCTTTCCATCCTTCTTTCAACCGGTCGGACTGCGACATGTAATAAAGGTCTATCTCCGCGCCCTTGAACAGGGCTGCCTTTAACCCGGCATATACCCTGTTCCGGCCTATTCTTTTATCGCTGAAAGTGAAGAATATCTCGTCCCCGAGATAGGGAGAGTACTTGAATTTTTTGAAGGAGAGGGGAAAATAAACGAGTGTTTTGTTCCTGAATCGCCAGCTGTCTTGCTTTTCCGCGTCTTCCCGTATCCTGTATTCCAACCGGGCCCGGTCCTTTACAAGGACTCCTTTCCATTTCACTGTTCCCGTAAGATTAAAGTGAGGGCGGTGTTCCGCGTACCACTTATCCCCGCTCTTACTGTAGGCCTGCCGGTAATTGAATCCGGCCGACAACCATTTTTCGATCTTTCGGGAAAGCCCGGCATCGGTATGCATATAGGTGAGAGTGCCCATGTCGCCGGTCCACCAGAGCTCTTCCTCCAGCTTGACCTTCCAGGCGTCGCTTATCTTATAGCTTACACTGTCCGTCTGCCAGAACTGCCAGTCGCCGTCCTCGGCCCCGTAAACCGGCCCCGAGATCAGGCAAAGACACAGAGCGGTCACGGCCGCCGTCAGTAACTTCTTCATCCGCACCTCCCGGTAATTACAGATAATGATACCAGAAGGTTCCTTTTTTTGCTATTTTTTTCAGATCTTTTTATCCAGGCGTTCTTTGTGATGCCTTACTACAGTGGCTCTTACCATGTAGATGACATCCTCCGAAATGTAGGTGGCGTGATCGCAGATCCTTTCAAGGTGCCTCGCTATCAGCAGGAGGGCGACCGCCCTTGTCGCGCTTGAGGGGTCTTTTTCAAGGAAGTCGTGCAAAAGTTCGCTCTGTACCGCGTTCCGGATCTTGTTGGCCTCGGGATCGGCCAGGATGACCTCTTTTGCTAGGGACTCGTCCCTGTTAACATAGGAATCGATGGCGCTCTTCACCATCTTCCGGGCGATCTCGGAAAGTTTGGGGATATCTATCAGCGGCTTAAGGGGCTGCTGCCCGGAAAGGGCCTTCACTCTCTGTGAAATGTTCACCGTCAGGTCCGCTATTCTCTCAAGTTCCGCGTTTATTTTCATGCCCGTTGTTATCTGTCTCAGGTCTATGGCCATGGGCTGGCGCAGAGCCAGGAGATCGATGAACTTCTCCTCGATGAGATTCTCCATCTCGTCTATCCTGGTATCGTCCTGTATAACCTTTTCAGCGAGGTCTTCGTCCCTGTTCTTTAATGCCTCCACGGATTTGAATATAGCTTCTTCCACCATCGCCGCCATTTTCAAAAGGTCGGTATTCACGCTCTTTATTTCGTCATCAAAATGTCTTTCTACCATTTCTGCACCTCGTCTTTGGAGCTCTCCGCTCCGGATCATCCGAACCTGCCGGTAATGTAATCTTCCGTTATCTTTTTCCCGGGGTTTGTGAACATTTTACTCGTTTCATCATATTCTACCAGCTCTCCCAGCATAAAGAAAGCTGTATAGTCCGATATCCTCGCGGCCTGCTGCATGTTATGAGTCACTATGGCAATGGTGTAATCGTTCTTGAGTTCTTCTATAAGTTCTTCTATCTTGAGCGTCGCGGTCGGGTCCAGCGCCGAGGCGGGTTCGTCCATCAGGATCACTTCCGGCTCTATCGCAAGCGCCCGGGCTATACAAAGCCTCTGCTGCTGGCCGCCGGAGAGATCAAAAGCGCTGTCGTTAAGGCGGTCCTTGACCTCTTTCCAGAGCGCGGCCCCTTTCAGGCTTGCTTCGACCTTATCGCTTATGTACGCCCGGTCTTTTACTCCGTTGATCCTCAGTCCGTACGCCACATTCTCGAAAATGGTCTTTGGGAAAGGGTTCGACTTCTGGAAGACCATGCCTACTTTCCTCCTCAAAGACACGACATCGACGCCCGGCGCGTAGATGTCCTGCCCGTCGATCTCGACCTTCCCTTCGATCCTTGTGCCGTCTATTACATCATTCATCCGGTTCAGGCTTCTCAGGAAAGTGGATTTACCGCACCCGGAAGGTCCGATAATTCCGGTGACCTTGTTCTTGTATATGTCCATAGTGACGCTCTTGATAGCTATCTCGTCACCGTAGTAAAAATTGAACCCTTCTGTCCTTATGACGATCTCTCCCATCTTTTTCCCCTTTGCAGCTCCGGGACCTGCCGGTTCACCGTTCCCGTTTTGGCTTTTGCCCGTTTTTCTGTTCACGGATCTTTCCTTGAGTTTCTGCATGTCACTCTTTCCTTACTTTCCTTAGCTTATATCTCAATATTATAGCGAATAAATTCATCGAAAAAACCAGCACTATCAGCACCAGGGCCGTACCGTACGCTATCGGCCTTACGCCTTCTATATCGTGGTGCTGTGTGGCCATTATGTAAAGGTGGTACGGAAGCGCCATGAACTGGTCAAAAAGCGACTCGGGAAGAAAGGGCAGAAAGAAGGCCGCTCCCGTAAAAAGTATGGGCGCGGTCTCACCGGCCGCACGCGCAAGCCCGAGTATGGTCCCCGTCAGCATTCCCGGTATCGCGTAAGGAAGAACATTGGTCCTTATAGACTGCCATTTGGTAGCGCCCAGGGCCAGGGCCCCCGAGCGGTATGCCTGTGGAACATTCTTCAGGGCCTCTTCGCTCGCTGTTATGGTCCAGGGAAGCGTCATGAGGCCGAGCGTCATCCCGGCCGAAAGGATACAGGTGCCTATGCGCATCAACTGGACGAAAAGCACAACTCCGAAAAGGCCGTACACTATGGAAGGTACGCCCGAAAGGTTCCTTATGGACATCCTTATAAGCCTCGTGAACCTGTTGTCACGGGCGTATTCGTTAAGGTAAATAGCGCACCCCATCCCCAGGGGGACGGCAAAGAGCGCTGTCATGAGGGTCACCAGAAAAGTGCCTATTATAGCGGGGAATATGCCCCCTTCTGTCATGCCGTTCTTCGGCATCTGGGTAAGAAAAGCCCAGGAGATCTTACCCGCTCCCTTGGTGAAAATATCCCACAGGATAACGACAAGTATCAGGGCGACCGTTCCCAGGCACAGAAAAAGTACCGTTATACCCGCGTTCTGTTCTATGTTCTTCTTATTCATCTTACCTTTATCTGGTATTTCCTGAGAACGATATCGGATATCATGTTGACCAGGAAAGTTATTATAAAAAGCACCAGGCCCACACCGAAAAGCGCGTAATAATGCGTGGTGTAATAAGGCACCTCTCCCAGCTCTATAGCTATTGTAGAGGTCATCGTCCTTACCGAATCGAGAAACCCGTGAGGCATCGCCGGGGCACAGCCCGTCGCCATCAGGACCGTCATTGTCTCTCCTATGGCCCTCCCCATTCCCAGCATGCACGAAGCGAAGATCCCCGAAGCCGCGGCCGGTATCTTTACCTTTACGATGGTCTGCCAGTGCGTCGAGCCCAGGGCAAGAGAAGCTTCGGTAAAGGATTTGGGAACGCTCTTTAGAGCGTCTTCGGAGATGCTTATTATAGTAGGAAGCGCCATTATAGCTAAAAGAAAAGAGCCGTTCAGGGCGTTAAGCCCGTTCGGGATATTAAACAGCCTGGCTATCGCCGGGCCGACCAATACTATGCCCAGAAAGCCTATAACGACAGAAGGTATCCCGGCAAGTATCTCTATTATGGGTTTCGCTATCTCGCGCACCCTGGGACTCGCTATATCGGACAGATACGCCGCGGTGCCTATGCCCAGAGGAAAAGCAATGACAAGAGCCCCTATCGTCACCATGGCGGTCGAGACGAGCATCGCGCCTATACCGTACTGCGTCCTGACATAAGAGGTCGGGTTCCACCTGGCGGTAAAAAGGAACTCTTTCAGGCTTATTTCCCTGAATGCCGGGATGGAAGTCCCCACCAGAAGGGCGAAAATACCCACCAGCACTATTACCACCAGAAGGCCGTTGAACATAAAGAGGCCGTGGATAGCTTTTTCCTTAAGATCGCTCATGTCGTATCCACGGCCTCCTTATATTATTTATTCGTTCCCGGGACTACAGTCCCACGCTCTTTTTGTTGAATTCAATATATTCTTTGGGGATCGGGAAAAATCCTTCCTCTTCCACCGTTCTCTGTCCTTCCGGGCTTAGTTCGAAAAGGATGAAATCCCTGACCTTGCCCTCGGGAGCCCCGTTCAGATACTGGTTCAGGGGACGGGCTATCGGATATTTGCCGCTTTTCACATCCTGAGAGTCCAGCGGGCTTGCGTAAGGCGCTCCGGCGTAAGCGGCGACCTTCAGAACATTCACGCCTTTGGCGTTCTTCACATAACCTACGCCTACATAGCCTATGCCTGTCTTATCGGCCTTCACGGCTTCCACTATCTGGGAATTCCCGTTCATTCTTCTCATGGCGCTGGCGTAATCCCCCTTGAGCACCACATCCCTGAAGAAAACGAAAGTCCCGGAATTGGACTGTCTTCCGTAAAGGGTTATCGGAAGGTCTTCTCCGCCGACTTCCGACCAGTTAGTTACCTCTCCCCTGAAGATCTTTCCTATCTGGTCCATGGTAAGGCCTTCTACGGTATTGCTGCCGTTAACGATCACGCTTAAGCCGTCCATGGCTATAACGACCCTCTTTGGAGTTATCCCCCTGTCCATCGCCCTGGTAACTTCTTTGGGCTTCATAAGCCGTGATGCGTTGGCGATGTCGGTCTTCTTGTTCATCAGCGCGGCTATCCCGGTACCGGACCCTCCGCCGGTCACGGCAATAGCTACGCCGCTTTTCTGCTCCATATATTCCTCGGCCAGCTTCTGCACCAGGTTGATCAGGGTGTCGGAGCCCTTGATCTGTATCATTTCCCGGGCTCCGGCCATTCCTGAAAAAGCGAACAGAGCCAGCGTGGCCATGGCTATAGATTTTCTGTATTTCTTCATCGGTCAGCTCCTTGATTCATTTTGTTATACAAATTTATTGTTACGGTTCTGTGAACTTCCGGTTACGAGTTAGTTAACTTAGAACTTTACCTTGACATCCATCTGCAGAAGCTGCGCGGCCTGGTCGTATTCGTTGGTAAGGCTGCTGTTGATGTCGATAGGAGTAACATAATAGTATTCCAGGGCCAGGACGGTGTTCTTGAAAAGGGCGTATTGGATCCCTCCGTTGAAACCCTGTCCGTTGGTCCCGCCTCCGGCAGGCACGCCTCTCTGCGTGAACCCGAAAAAGTCGGAATCCGGCAGCGTGTCGGGTACCGCGTCGCGCTCGATATACCTGTAAAGTCCCCAGATCTTCCACTGTCCGGGTTTCTTGGGCTTCTTTTTGCCCAGATAGGCGCCGACCTCGAAACCGAAATCGTCCGAGCTCACCCCGGAAGCGACATTCCATATCATGTCCGACCAGATCCCGTGACCCATCTCGAAATCGAAGAATTTTTTAGCGTCGTACCGGATCATCACATCAACAAGATTGTAATCGTACCGCCACTGGTTGGCCACACCGTCGATGGTCCAGGTAGTGTTGGTGCCCGCCGAGAAATCCGGGCTGTTCCCGGTGGACCTGTAATTCGGATTGCTCTTCATGTGCGCAAGGTCGTAATACGCGGCGGACAGATCGAGCTTAGCGTCCCAGTCGCTGTTTATGTCCATCCTGAGCCCTCCCTGCATAACATACATGACCGGGTCATGCTGAGACCGGGTGATCTCCTCCAGCCAGAAGAACCCGAAATTCCCGTAAAGCTCCGTGGGCACCTCTCCCAGCTCGAAGGTGGAAGAGTCGTATTGCGCCAGTATACCGTCCGGGTTTATGTCGCCATCCCAGAGGACTTCGGACTTGTTAAGCCGGTTCTTGAACTTTCCGAGCCAGAGGTCTCCCGACCCCATGTTTTTGGGAAGTTCCGGGTGCCAGTTGATGTAATACATGTCGAGCCTGCAGTCGAAACTCTCAAAAGTATGTTCGAGCGTCTGATTGGTGGAGCGCGGATCGTTCCCGCCGGTAACAAGCCTTACTCCGGCCTTTACCTGGTCGTTGACCTCTCCCTCTACGCCGATCCTGGCCCTTACCCTGTTCCGTATCCTTTCGTGCGCGGGGCCCAGGCCCTTATACCAGCCTGTCTGCGTACGGAAGCGAACATCGCCCTTCATCTTGATCTTCTGCGTCCAGGACGGCGCTGTTACCGCTTTCCCGGCCGCCAGCTCCTTGGCCGCCTCTTCCTTGGCATCGGCCAACAATATCTGGGCCTCGTACGGAGTGAGCACACCCTTTTCAACGAGCTTGTTAACAAGCACATCTATTTCGCCGGCGTCCGCGCCCTTTAGCGGAGCCACGGCGAAAACCAGCAAAACTGCGAGCAAAATAAATCTTTTTCCCATTTTTATTCCTCCTTAAAAGGATTTTCTATCGATAAATATTCCTGCTTCTTTCGTTTGGAGTTCGAATCGAAGATCCCTGGTGCTTTCCTCTTCGGTTTCTTCTTCCGGGTCCATATAGGTAAAACGACAGTCGGCGGCAAAACCGGCTCCGATACTGCTTTGGCCTTTCCTTTCATCACCTCCTTCCCTGCCGTGTTTTTTGCCATCCTCCGCCATGTTCAAAAGCGCGTTTCCCATATCCAGCGAAAAGCGGTAATACGCGTTTCCCATAAGTATAACGGCTACTCCCGCCAGCAACAATAAGACCATTTTCTTACGCCTTTCGGTAAATTGTCACACAAAGTGTATAACACTTTTGTAACCCGAACATGAAAGGCAAGTAAACTTTTTGTGAACAAAAAAGGTTAGTTCAAGAAAAGCGCGGTTTGTTTTCGCGGCCCGGCCTGTTTGTTTCCGGCCGGAACCCGCTCATGCTTTTGGGATGGTAAAAAAGAAGGTAGTCCCTTTTCCGGGGGAACTTTCGACTCGCACTTCCCCTCCGTGTTCCTGGACGATGTGCTTAACGATGGAAAGGCCGAGACCGGTCCCTCCCATTTCCCTGGACCTGGCCTTGTCTACCCTGTAGAAGCGCTCGAAGATCCTGGGCTGGTCCTCTTCGGGAATGCCTATTCCATTATCCTCCACCTCTACACAGACATAGCCGCCGTCCTCCCGGGCGGTAACCTTTATTTTCCCGCCGGGATAAGTATATTTAACGGCGTTCTCTATCAGGTTGAACAGGACCTGTGTTATTCTTTCGGTGTCTACGAAAACCTGCGGGAGATCTTCTCCTATCATGACCCGGGCGTTTATTTCTTTGTCTTCCGCTTTCCTTTTCAGTCCCTGCATCGCCCTTTCGGCGATCTCTTTAATAGACGCCCTCTCCGGATTCATGTCAAGCTTGCCGGACTCTATCCCGGAGAGGCTGAGGATATCGGCTATAAGTTTAGCCAGCCTGTCCGCTTCCTCGTAGATCACGCCGACAAATTCCCTGGAGTTCTCTTTGTCCTGGAGGGCGCCGTCCAGAAGGGTCTCGGCATAACCTTTGATATTAGCTATAGGGGTCCTCAACTCGTGAGAAACATTGGCGACGAAATCCCGGCGGATGCTTTCGAGGTTCCTTAATTCGGTTATATCGTGAAAGACGAGCACCGCGCCTATGGTCTTTCCTTCCCGCACAACGGGGGTCGCGTGCACCATGAGCGTTTTAGGTTCGGGCATGAGCACCGACACCTCCCTCGCCTCCACTCCTTCTTTCCGCGAAAGGACCTCGTCCAGGATCTCCTGAATATCTATGTTCCGGAGCACCTCTACCGGCTTTTTCCCCGAAGGGTCGTCCATGACCTGAAGCAGCTGCGCAAGGGAAGGGTTCATCAATATGATCGTTCCCTTCGAATCGATCACGATAACGCCGTCGAACATACTTAACAACACGGCTTCAAAACGGGACTTCCCGGTCGTTATGTCCTTTATCCTGGCCTTGATCTGTTCGATCATATAATTGAAGGCTTCCGCCAGGTCCGCCGTTTCATCTCCCGAGGAAACGGTCATTTTTTCGGAAAGGTCTCCTTTCGCTATTTTTTTGGCGATCTGGGCCATTTCCTGAAGCCGCTTGGATATAACCTTGGAAGCGATCGAACTGGCCAGAAGGGAAAGGAAGAACGCCGCCGCGACAGCGGCAAAAAGGACCCTCTTGAGGTCCGCCGATGTTTCTTCCAGCCCGGAAAGCGGGATGGCCAGCCTCACTATTCCCTGGGGGCTTCCTTTGCCCACGATCTGGGCGACATAAAGCATGTGCTTCCGGACGGTAGTGGAGAAGCGCTTGCTCATCCCCGTTCCACTCAAAAGCGCTTCCTGGACCTCCGGCCGGCCGAAGTGGTTCTCCACTTCCTTAACTTCACCGGTCGTAAGGTCGGAATCTCCCAGGACCGTACCGTCAAGGGCTATTATGGTCACCCTGAGCCCCAGGTCCCTGTTTATGCGGTCGGCGAGAAAATCCAGCTCATGGGGACTCATCTCGCCCATGTCTTTTTCCAGAAGAAAGGTCTCTATAAGGCGGGTATCTTTGAGGATATCTCGCCGCGTCCGGGCGTAGTAATCTTCCCTTAGCCTGCGGTCCAGGTATAAAAAGGTCACCAGCAAAATGGCGGAGAACAGCGCTACGAAGGTAACGGTGATCTTGTGCTGGAGCCGAAAAGCCATCCTACTCCTCTTCTTTGAACCTGTAGCCGAAACCTCTGACCGTGTCGATCATGTTCCCGGCTTTACCGAGCTTTTCCCGGAGGCGTTTTATATGTGTGTCCACCGTTCTGGTAGTAACATCGGAGGCTATCCCCCACACATCGTTGAGAAGCCTTTCCCGGGACTGAACCCTTCCGGCCCTTTCGATCAAAGTAACGAGAAGATCGAACTCCATCGGGGTAAGGTCTATATCTTTTTTGCCGGCCGTAACCCTGTGCCGGGGAATGTCTATGACTATGTCTCCCGCGATCAGCGTTTCCGCTTTTTTCTCGGGCGCGCCGCTGCCTCTTTTCAGAATGGCCTTTATCCTGAGCAAAAGCTCTCTGGTGCTGAAGGGTTTCACGACATAGTCATCGGCCCCCAGCTCGAAGCCGACGACCCTGTCGACCTCTTCCCCTTTGGCCGTAAGCATCAGAACGGGAATGGATGCCGTCTTCTGCTGCTGCTTTAAAGTCCGGCATACCTCAAGGCCGTCCATCCCGGGAAGCATTATATCGAGAAGCACCAGGTCTATTTTTTCCTTTTTCATGATATCCAGCGCTTCCTCCCCGCTGGGCGCCACCCTGCAGGAGTATCCTTCTTTTTCAAGATTATATCTCACGAGCTTTGAGATGTTCTTATCGTCTTCGACGACCAGTATCATCTTGGCGGGCATAAGGCCTCCTTTTACACAGAGGGCTTGTTATAAAGCCCTATTTTAATAGTGGTATAAGGATCTTCCTGCCAGGGCCAGAACATGGCTAAAAGGGCCTTCCCTCCCGTTTCCTTAAAGAAAAGGGTCTGGTCGGCGCAGATCCCGTTATACGGCCTTGTCAGCTCCTGGTGTTCGTCTGTAGGGTCTACCCCTGCCGGTTTGACCGCCTCTCCGAAGATCTCGAGCATGATGTCCTGCCAGGCCGGCATGTCGCGGTTATAAACCGCTATGTCGATAAAATCCTCCCCCATCTGCCTTTTCTGGTAGATCTCAAGGTGCGCGAATTTCCTCATTATGTCGGTTAAAGACATTTTCATCCTTTCCTGTTTTTCTTTTAGAATATCACAACCAGCGGCTCAAGGGCAAGAAAGTTGTTTTGCCCGGAGCGTTCACTGGGATAGGTCAAGGGGCCTCCGGCATCCGCTTTTCGGGTCATCCAGGCCCGCGAAACTTATCGTCCTTTGTCCCGTACCGGTACCGCGGAAGGATGGAAGCCCGGATCCCCCGCAGAGCGTACAGATCCCGCTCTCCCTGAACCCTTCCTCTTTCAGGCCTTTTTTTAAAAGCTGTTCCCGGGCGAAACCGACCGGGTCAAAATAAATTCCGCCCTCCCTGCGGGAAATATGCGGCGCAAGAACCGGCTTCTCTTCAAATTCACTGCCGACCTCGTAACAGCATTTTCTCATCCCCGGACCCGCGATGACCGTAAAAGAGGACAGGTCCAGGCGGATATGCCCGATGATCCCCTTTTCCGCCGACCGCCACCCCATGTGTACGGCGCCCGCTACTCCCGCCTCAAGGCTGTAAAAAAGAAGGGGCAGGCAATCCGCCGTCATTACGGCCGTGAAAAGGCCTTTTGCAACGGTAAAGATCCCGTCGGCCCGGTATCTCGCCGGTTTTTTCACCACAGATATCCGGGCACCATGGACCTGTTCCATGTAAGCGATGTCCCCGATCCGTTTTCTCACCTCTCCCAGACCCCCTATACGGGCAGAAGAGAATCCGGCAGTTACCCCGTCGGGGGTTTCGTAATAATATAAGGATTTTTCTTCTGTCAGCTTCATTCTATCGAGCTCTTGCGCAATGCCTGTACGGTCAGGCCCGTTGCCCTGCTTTTCTCAGCATGCCTCTTCGTTTAAACAAGAAGGGAGCCTCCCTTATCGGGACGCTCCCCCTTGTAATGACTTTCGCGGAAAGTCGCGGATCAATCCATGTGCTGCAGAGCTTCCTGGATCAGAGGAAGAATGCCTTCGACTTCTTCTTTCGTCATCCTTCCCAGCTTGGCGAACCTCATTTCACCCTGGGCGTTCTGGTTTTCCCTGGATATCTGGAGCTTTTTCGCGCCTTCGTTGTATGACATAACGCTGACGGTCAGTCTTTCACCGTCGTTTTCCCAGGCTTTGGAGAACAAACTTACATCTAGTTCCTTGTCGTACGGCATTTCTACCCCCTGCTATTTTCCTTTTTCCGGTAATGTTTAAATGCGCCCGGAGCCTTTTCTCTCGGCTTTCCCGGCTTATTATAAGAATAATGTATTTATATTAAAAGTCAAGCTTCCCTTCCCCGGGCAATTCTTTTTCCAAAGAAGCAATAACCTGCCCTATCTGCTTAAGGGTCGACTCCTTAAGCAGATCGTTGTGTTTCAGCTCTTTGCTGACGGACTTAAGAAGGCTGACCATCCTTTTAAGAGAAGCGATCCTTTTTTGGGCCCGCACCTCTTCC
The DNA here is from genome assembly GCA_014728075.1 of Candidatus Omnitrophota bacterium. Lineage (GTDB taxonomy): Bacteria > Omnitrophota > Gorgyraeia > Tantalellales > Tantalellaceae > WJMG01. The sequence goes on from WJMG01000078.1 coordinate 41,394, forward strand.
GGGTCCGTTTCTTCTCTCTGTTTTATGATACGCGTGAGGTCTTTTTTCACATCACGGGCGTCTTTCCCGTCTTTCAGGACATACTGCCTTATGCTGGAATATTCCTCGGAATCCAGGTCCTTTTTGCTGGCCTGTCTCAGGACATCGACCGCTTCGTAAGTGGGCACTTTGGCGGCTTCGGCTTTTTCCGTATAATCCTTTTTAATATAGGCCGGCTCTTTCTGTTCCATGAAAGAATAGGACCTCAAAAGCTTATGGGCCGTCTCCTTTCGTATTCCTATCTCTTTGGAGGCATACGCCTGGAATTCGTCATACCCCCATTGCTTGTACATCTTTTCTTTCCAGACCGTGAACAGCGCCCGGCCCAGGTCTATCCAGGAGGTCTTGAAGGTCCTGGCGTGCTCCAGAACATCGCGCCTTAAGGTCCCCTCTTCGACGGTCTCCATGATGCCTTCAATGTTCTTTATGGCTTTCGTTTTTGCCTCGCCCATAAGTCTTCGCCCCCCCTTACTTTCGGACTCTTGTAACCTTTCCGGGACAGGTTACGGTCCCGGAACAGAGGGCCATTATAGGCCATCTTGTCTCAAAGCGTCAAGTGTAATGGGGTCAAACCCTCAACATTGGACATTATCGATGAAGAATGAAAAAGAGAAGAGAAGGGTGCGCCTGGCGCTGGGGGAGCGGGCCTTTTTAACGACACGCGTTAAGCGTAAAGCGTTAAGGCAGCTCTTATCTCGAAGATCAGGGGCTTCTCTTTAACGCCTCTTCTTGTGATCGCTTCCCCCTTTTCCGCGGATATCGCAATGCCTTCTCTGCGCGCAGCCCCGATCCAAGGCCGATCCCTTATCTGATAGCTGCGATCTGATATCTGCCGTCCAGTATGGCGTTAACCTTTTGCCTTCAGCCGTTACAGCATGTCTTCGTCGGTCTGCTGGTCGATCGTTTCCGTCGCCTCTTCAACGGTATCGGTATCGCTGCCTCCTCCCGACCCGCCGCAGGACCCCGCCTGTGAAACAGGACAGAACGCCAGCGTCAAAGCCATTATAATCCCGAAAACCATAGAGATCCTCATGATATCCCCCTTTTGTTTTATCGCCTCTCTAAATGATACCTTAAAAGTATCGTTATGGCAACTTTTTTCCTTACGCGTCCAGATGGTCGACATAGTCCTCAAAAGCCCGTTTAATGTCATACCATTCGTGCTTGCTCTTAATGGGAAGCTTTTTGTCCCTTCTCCAGTTCCCTTCTTTTTTATGCCACCTGTAGAAACACATCTGTCTTTTCCCGTGGTCTTCCAGAAGCACCACCACCGACCACCATCCGAAACTGTCGTTCTTCTTTATGGTCCTGTACTTCAGGACCTTTATAGGCGGTTTTATTGGAAGGCGCTCCTCGTTCTTAACATCGGGGTTATCGTCGATGACAGGGCGTTCGTGTTCTTCCATATCTGTCTCCTTGGTCTTCAGTTCAACGCGCGGTGTTAAGCGCGCAAGCGCGCCGGGACAGGAATTCCGGCAGGCCAGAGCACAGGAGCACCCTCCTCCCGCCGAGCTTCCTCTATTCCCTATTCACGAGCGTATCGTTACGCCTTTGCTTCCGGCCCGCGCCCTCCGTTTGCCCCGTGACCCGAACCGGCTATTATACGCTCAGCGCTATTTTCCCGTTCTTTTCGTACTGTTCGGTGAACTTTATTATAAGCTCCATCATCCTTACGGATTCGACGGGATATTTCCCGGCAGCCGATTCCTCGGAAAGCATGACACAATCGGTCCCGTCAAGTATGGCGTTGGCCACATCCGTAACCTCTGCCCTGGTGGGCCGCGAATGTTCTGTCATGTGCTCGAGCATCTGTGTAGCGGTTATGACGAATTTTTTCTTTTCATTGCATTTTTTTATTATGGTTTTCTGTATCGCGGGCACTTTGTAAATGGGGACCGCTATTCCCATATCGCCCCTGGCTACCATTATCCCGTCGGAAGCGTCGATTATCCCGTCAATGTTCTTCAGCGCCTCTCTGCTTTCTATTTTAGCGACGACCAGGCTCCTGCCCCCGTTATTCTCAACTTCCCGGCGGATCGTTTCCATGTCGCCCGCCGTCCGCACGAATGACTGTGCCACCATATCCACTTTGTGTTTAACCCCGAATTTAAGGTCCTTGATATCCTTGGGAGTTATTCCCGAAAAGGGAATACTGACATCGGGCATGTTTATGCCTTTCCGCTGCCGTATCGCGGTGCCTTCAACGACTTCGGCCTTGACCCGTGTTCTGGTCGAGCCTTTTGTCTTTAATATTATGTTGCCGTCCTCTATATAGACGAGTTTTCCGGTGCCTATTTTTTTGAGGTCGCCCGTATAGTCAAAAGGTATGACCCGGGGATCTCCGTCATCGGGCTGGTTCGTAAGCCAGACCGTCATTCTTTTTTTGACAGGTTTCTGGGTCGCCTGTCCTTTGAACTTTCCTATCCTTATCCTGAACCCCTCCAGGTCCTGGAGGATCCGTACCCGTCTTTTATATTTCCGGTTTATCTTTCTTACCGTCCCCATGAGTTCAAGATGGAAGGAATGCGTGCCGTGCGAAAAGTTCAGCCTCGCGATATCCATGCCGGCCAGGACCATTTTCCTCAAACTGCTGTAATCTGAAGACGCGGGCCCCAATGTAGCCACTATCTTTGTTCTCGCTCTTGCCATGTTCTCTCCGTTATTTGCGTGTTCCCTGCTTACAGGCCTCTTGCCCATTCGGCCCTCAGGTCAGTATCTCCTTTTATCCCCGCCTCAAGCTCGCGGAGAAGCCGCTCTTTGTCTTTAGGCAGCCTTCCTTCAAGGGAAATGTAATTTGAGGCGTGGTCCGTCCGGAAAACGGTCCTTTTCATATCCAGACCGGCCAGGATATCCCTTGCCTGCTCCAGCAGCGCTACCGGGCCAAGCCTCTTGAATTCTCCCCGCGCGGCTTCCTCGAACAGAGGCGTGCCGGGCACGAACATCAGGGACAGAAAAGAGAGGTACCGCGGCTGCATCCGGTTCAGCGCTTTTACGGTTTCCTGTACATGCTCTTCCGCCAGGCGCTCCCCCCCCAGACCCAGCAGGACCATAACGGAGCTTTTTATACCGGCCTCCTCCGCTTTCCCGACCGCTTCTACCATTTCGTCCACACCCGACCTTTTACCGCAAGCGTTCAGTACTTTCTGTGAGCCGCTTTCCAGGCCTATGTAGATCAGGCTCAATTTGTTTTCCCGGAGTTCTTTGAGCTCCTCTCTGCTCCTAAGGGTTATGTTAAACCCGTTGGCGTAACTTGCGACCCTTGTGAGAGCGGGGAACGCCTTATCGAGCTCCCGCAGGACCGGGATCAATCCGTTATTCCTTACCGCAAGCGCATCTCCGTCCAGAAGAAAGACCCTTCTGACCCCGGCGTCTTCCTCTTTCTGTTTCCTTATGTCCTCCAGGACCTCCTCCCGGGGCTTTATCCCGAAAGTTTTTCCCGTATATGCCCCGCAGAAAGAGCACTGGTTGGCGGAACATCCGAGAGTGACCTGGAGAAGGAAGCTTCCGGCTTCCGAAGGCGGCCTGATCACGGGGCCCGCTATAGTCATATTCCTCGCCCTCCTATTTTCCGAGCTCCCGGACCACGGCCGCGCTGACAAAACTCACTACACCGGCGAAGATCAGTCCCTGCTGCCGGCCGGCCGCCACGCCGAATACCGGCAAAAGGATCAGGATCACCCCCAGCGCCGCCAGGACAACGCTCATTTTATAGGCTTTTTGTTTCTTCATTGGTCCTTTATCTCCATGCGCTTCTTCTGTCCCCGGCCCTTTCGTACGCTTCTTCGTATCGCGCGGCCGAATCGTCCCAGGAGAAATGCTCCCGCATGCCGCTCCGGCGCATTCTGTCAAAATGCTCCGGGCGGTCGTAATAAGTGCTGACAGCCCATCCTGTCGTGTAATATACGGATGCCGGGCCCGCGTCGCGAAAAGTGAACCCGGTGCCATCCCCTGTCCTTTCGTTGTATTTTTTTACGGTATCCTTAAGGCCGCCGATCTCCCGCACGATGGGCAAGGTCCCGTACTTTAGGCTGTAGATCTGGTTCAGGCCGCACGGTTCGTAAAGCGACGGCATCAGAAAGAGGTCCGCACCCGCCTCTATAAGGTGGGCTCTTTCGTTGCTGTAGCCTATCCACGCACCCACCCTTCCCGGATACCTGGCGGGAAGGCCCCCGAAAAAGTCCTCCATATATTTCTCGCCGCATCCCAGAAAGGCGAACTGCACCTCCATGTCCCTTAAAATGTCTTCCATGACCGGGATGACATGCTGAAACCCTTTCTGTTCAGCGAAACGGGAGACTACTCCTATGACCGGGACATCCTTCTTCTCCTGCAGATGAAAAGCCCTCTGCAGCGCTTTTTTACACTCGGCTTTGCCCGAAAGGTCTTCGGCGGAATAAGCGGCCGGGATATGCGGGTCCTTTTCGGGGTCCCAGTGGTCGTAATCGACCCCGTTCAGTATGCCCGAAACATCATCCTTTCTTCTCTGGAGATACGGCGCCAGCCCGCTACCCCCTACGGGGGAAAGGATCTCTCCGGCATAGGACGGACTTACGGTGGTTATGCCGTCGGCGTAAAATATCGCGCCCTTCATCATATTGATCCCGCCGTAGTTCTCAAGCCGGTCCGGGTGAATATCCTCTTTCCGGATCCCCAGCCGGTCCGGGTTAGAAAAGCGGAATATGCCCTGGTGCCCTATATTGTGGATGGAAAAGACCGTAGCGGTATCCCGCAGCAGCGGGTCTTCTCTGTAGCGGGTCTTTAGATAAACGGGGATCATGGCTGTCTGCCAGTCATTACAATGAAGTATGTCCGGGGAAAATCCGGTATCCCTGCACAATTGCAAGCAGCTCTCGGAAAAAAAAGCGAACCGTTCCGCGTTATCGGGATATTCCCTTTTCCCGTCGTCATAAAGACCGGACCTTCCGAAATAGTGCTCGTGTTCTATAAGATAGACGCGCAGCCCGTCGACGACCGTTTCCCTGACCGCGCACCAGACCGTACGGCCCCCCAGCGGTACACCCATAGGCGAAACCGCCCAGGTCATCTCGTAAGGACCGGGATCCACTGCCCAGTATCTTGGTATGACCAGGCGCACATCGTGCCCCCGTCGGGCAAGGGCTTTCGGAAGCGCCCCCGCAACATCACCCAGTCCTCCGGTTTTTATGAAAGGTACCGCCTCGGACGCGGTAAAAAGTATCTTTTTTCGCTTCGGGACAGACATAGCAATATTATTATAACTCATCTGAGCGGAAAGTGGAGCGTATTTTCTAAAAACAGGCGTCTGCCTCCGATCAGACCGGATTAAAACTATTGACTGCTTTGTCTTAATGTGCTATAAAATACTCTCCGTTTTTTAAGGGAAGAAATCAGAGGGGCGGTAGTTCAGTTGGCTAGAACGTCGGACTGTCGATCCGAAGGTCGCGGGTTCGAGCCCCGTCCGCCCCGCCATCCTTCTTCGCTTTTCAAAGCGTATAAGAGTGGTAAAGCTTCGAAGGAATGCTGGAAGGAATAACCTCTGCGAAACTGAATCAGCAAAATATGCTTCGAACAGCGAAGCAGGGTCCGCCCCGCCATTTGAAAAAGGCTTCTTGTGCATTAGTACAAGGGGCCTTTTTTACATACCGATGCTGTCAAGGGGCTCGAAGGGAGCAGCTGAGCCTTTTATATAATGAAGTATCCGAGCTGGCGAGGATACGAACACAACCGAAGATGCGGGTGGCCGACCGGAGGGCGAAAATGTTTTCTGGCACGAACGATAGTGAGGGACAGTAATATCTGAGAAGCCCGCAGGCGCCGAGCCCCGTCCGCCCCGCCATTCTTCTTCGCTTTTCAAATCGTATAAGAGTGGTAAAGCTTCGAAGGAATGGTGGAAGGAATTATCAGTAGAAAGCTCTCAGGGTTTTATCGCTCTGGGAGCTTTTTATTATGAAGATCAGAAAATAAAGGATGGAAAGTGGTGGCCCTTTTGTCTGAAGTCGACAGCAGAGAAAAGGACGGGGATCAAAGCGGTCGTCTGAGCTTTTACCTGTTTGAGTAGTGAACGCGGGCAGGACAAGCGCGGAGAGTTTCTGCCGTTTTCGCGCTTGCCCTGGCGCGCCCAAGCTTCTGACGGAGGTTTTTTGACAAAACCTTCTTGTATGCGGTTCTTCGTTTTGGTCAAAAAACCGATGGAAGAAGTGCAGATATCCTTTAAAAGAATATCTGGCCGTAAAAAAAGACCATCTCTTTATAGAGTGGTCTTTTTTATGGTGGGCGCGGTAGGATTCGAACCTACGACATCTACCTTGTAAGGGTAGCGCTCTAAACCAGCTGAGCTACGCGCCCGGAACTTTTATGGTGTCGTATTATATATTAGAGCCCGGGAGTTGTCAATCATTCCCGGCCGGTTCATTCCCCGCCTTCGGCGGAGGCGTCCTCCCCGACCGGTTTAGCGTTCTCGGCGGCGCCGGCAGCTTCTATCTCCTCAACGGTAACATCGTCCTCGTCCTTGGCCACGACGCTTGCCAGGTCCGTAAGCCGGTCGGTGTCCTTCAGAGAAATAACCCTTACTCCCTGCGTGGACCTGCCTATTTTGCTTATTCCGCTGACGGCAACGCGGACTACCATCCCCTTTTTGGAGATAAGCATGATCTCGTTGTCTTCCCGCACGCTTCTTACCCCGACCACCGGCCCGTTCTTGTCGACGATCTTCATGTTTATAACGCCGCTTCCCCCTCTTGACTGGAGCCGGTATTCCCCGAACTCGGTCCTTTTTCCGTACCCTCTTTCGGTAACGGTCAACAGCGTGCCGTCGGCGTCTGCCTTCACCATGCCTATCACCCGGTCGCCCTTCTTGAGCGAGATGCCTTTGACCCCGGCCGCTGTCCTGCCCATGGACCGGATGTCCTTCTCGCTGAACCTTATGGCTTTACCATCCGAAGTGGCCAGACAGATCTGGTCGTCCCCTCCGGACAGAACGGACCCGATAAGGCTGTCGCCCTTTGAAAGGTTGAGAGCGATTATGCCTCCTTTCCTGGGATTGCTGAAAGCCGTCAGCGAGGTCTTTTTTATCTTCCCGCTTCTGGTAGCCATGACCACATAGCAGCCTTCGGCAAATTCCCGTACAGGTACTACGGAAGATATCTTCTCGTCCTGCGCCAGTTCCAGCAGATTGACTATCGGCCTACCCTTTGTCCTCTTCCCGGCCTGCGGTATCTCGTGCACCTTCAGCCAGTGCAGTTTCCCCTGGTTGGTGAAAATAAGCAGGTAATCGTGTGTCGAGGCGACAAAAAGGTTCTCGACGAAATCCTCTTCTTTCGTGGACGCGCCTGTCACGCCTTTTCCTCCGCGCCGCTGTTTCTTATACGCGCTCACCGGGAACCTCTTGATATATCCGGCGTGGCTGAGCGTAATCACCATATCTTCTTCCGCTATGAGATCCTCTATATCTATGTCCTCCGCGTCTGCGGTTATCTCTGTGCGCCTTTCGTCTCCGAATTTCTCCTTAAGAGAAAGACATTCTTCCTTGATTATGTTCTGCACCTTTTTATCGCTGGCCAGTATCCCCTTGAGTTCCTCAATAAGCTTGAGCAGGTCTTTGTATTCGTTCTCAAGTTTTTCCGTCTCAAGGCTGGTAAGCTGCTGAAGTCGCATCGCGAGTATTGCCAGCGCCTGCCTCTCCGAAAGCTTGAATTTTTTCATCAGCCCGAGCTTGGCGGCCTCCGGGTCCTTGGACTTCTTGATGATCTTAATGACCTCGTCCAGGTTCTTGAGAGCTATCTTCAATCCTTCCAGTATATGCGCCCTTTCTTCCGCTTTGGCCAGGTCATATTTCGTGCGTCTGATTATTATCTCTTTCCGGTGCTTCACGAACTCCTCAAGGATCTCCTTAAGGTTCAACACCCTCGGCTGTCCATCGACGATCGCCAGCAGTATCACCCCGAAAGTATCCCTCATCTGGGTGTGCTTATACAGCTGGTTCATCACCACTTCCGAATTGCTTCCTTTCTTTATATCGACCACTATCCTCATGCCGTCCCGGTCGGATTCGTCCCTTATGTCCGAAATGCCGTCGACTTTCTTGTTCTTCACCAGGTCGGCGATCGAAGTAATGAGGCGTGTCTTGTTTACCTGGTACGGTATTTCCGTTACGATAAGCGCTTCTTTGCCCTGTTTTTTCTGCTCTATGTGGACCCTTGCCTGCATTTTCAGGGATCCGCGTCCCGTACGATATGCTTTAAGGATGTTGTCCCTTCCGCAGATCAGGGCGCCCGTTGGAAAGTCCGGTCCCGTGACTATTTTCACGAGGTCTTTTATCTGGCAGGAAGGATTATCGACCAGATAGCATATAGCGTCAACGATCTCGTTGAGATTGTGGGGAGGGATGTTGGTCGCCATCCCTACGGCTATTCCGCTTGACCCGTTGAGCAGCAGGTTAGGCAGTATGGACGGCAACACTTCCGGTTCTTTAAGCGATCCGTCAAAGTTCGGGCGCCATCCCACCGTTTCCTTTTCCAGGTCCTGGAGCAGGCTTTCGGTTATCCTTTGCATCCTCGCCTCGGTATACCTCATTGCCGCCGCCGAGTCCCCGTCTATGGACCCGAAGTTCCCCTGTCCGTTGATAAGAGGATACCGGAGAGAGAATTCCTGCACCATCCTGACGAGCGCGTCGTATACGGCCGTATCTCCGTGGGGATGGTATTTACCCAGGACCTCCCCCACTATTCTCGCGCTTTTCTTGTATGATTTGTTGTACACTATGCCCATGTCCTTCATCGCGTAAAGGATCCTTCTGTGCACGGGCTTCAGCCCGTCGCGCACATCGGGAAGCGCTCTTCCTATGATAACGCTCATGGAATAATTGATATACGAATCCTTCATCTCTTCTTCGATGTGGATCGGTATTATCTTCTCGTTCTGTGTATACATATGCTCTCCTGTCTCTTATTTGTCCTCTCCGCGAAGCACCTGTCCGGGGACGCCTTAAATTTTTTTCCTTTTATTCTCTTCTTTTCACAGCGTACGGCTTATATATCCAGGTTCTTAACATCTTTCGAATGTTCTATTATGAAACTCCTGCGGGCTTCGACATTATCCCCCATCAGTATGGTGAACATTTCGTCCGCGCCCGCCGCGTCGTCCACGGTCACCTGCTGCAGGGTCCTCCTGTCCGGGTCCATGGTGGTTTCCCAGAGCTGTTCGGGGTTCATCTCACCCAGACCTTTATACCTCTGTATCGACATCCCCTTTTCCCCGATCTTCAGGACGCTGTCCAGAAAGTCCTTAAGCGAATATATTTTGTTCTCTTTGTTGAGCAGAAAAAGCGGTTTGACGGTTTCCGCCTCTTTTCCTTTCTTATCGATATACTTGTCTTCGTGTTCGGGCGCTTCCCTGTCGTAATCGGCGATATCAAGTCCGAACTTGTCTATCTCCCTGGATATCTTCTCTATCTCCCTCGCCTCGTAGAACTCCTGTACGGAAAAAGTGTCTTCCCTTTCTTCTTCCTCTCCCGCCTCCTCCATTTCCAGGTCCTTATCATGGGCATTTTTTTCCTTAAAGGAGGCAAGTTCATCGTCAGTATATAAATATTGGTACTCTCCCTCCACTTTTGCCCTGTAAAGCGGCAGTTTATTGGTCTTCTTTTGCTTTAATTGCAAGTATTTGCTGAGTTTTATTCCACGCCGTTCTATCGCTTTGGTCAATTTTTCCAGCTTTATGAGGAGTTCCAGCAGTTCCCTGATCTTTTTGGCGGTTATTTTTTTCTTTCCGCTCGCTATTTCTACCTCAAGGTCTTCCGTCCCCTGATCGAGAAGGAATTCTTTCATCTCCGCCTCGGTATTGATGTATTTTTCGCTTTTCCCGCGTTTTACCCTGTAAAGCGGAGGTTGAGCGATATAAACATGCTCGTTCTCCAGCAGGTTCTTCATTTGACGGAAAAAGAAGGTCAATATAAGGGTGCGTATATGCGAACCGTCAACATCCGCGTCACACATTAATATTATTTTCCCGTACCGTATCTTTTCGACATCGAAGTCCTCGCCTATCCCGGCGCCGAGCGCCGTTATTATCGTCTTGATCTCGTTGTTATTTAGGACCTGATTTATCCTCGCTTTTTCCACATTAAGGATCTTTCCCTTAAGAGGTAGTATCGCCTGGTATCTCCTGTCCCTTCCCTGTTTTGCCGAGCCCCCGGCCGAATCCCCCTCGACTATATACAGTTCCGTCAGGGAAGCGTCCCTCTCGGAACAGTCGGCCAGTTTACCCGGAAGGGACCCGCTTTCAAGGGCTCCTTTCCTTCTGGTAAGGTCCCTCGCTTTTCTGGCGGCTTCCCTTGCCCTGGCCGCCATTACCGCTTTTTTCACGACGGCGTTCGCTATGGACGGGTTTTCGTCAAGGTATGTTCCCAGCATCTCGTTGACGGTGGCTTCCACTATTCCCTCGACTTCGGAATTCCCCAGTTTGGTCTTGGTCTGGCCCTCGAACTGCGGATTAGGCACCTTCACGCTCACTACCGCGGTGAGCCCTTCCCTTGCGTCATCCCCGGACATGCCTTCTCCTTTGATCAGGTTCCGGCTTTTACCGTACGCTTTCATGGTCCTTGTCAGGGCGGACTTGAACCCCGTAAGATGCGTTCCTCCTTCTATGGTGTTGATGTTGTTCACGAAACTGTAGATGTTCTCGGAAAAACCGTCATTGTACTGCATCGCGACTTCAAGTTTCACATTGTCCGTTTCCTTTTCGAAATATATTATTTTCTTGTGGAGGCTGTTCTTGTTCTTGTTCATATGGTCCACAAAAGAAACGATGCCTCCTTTATAGAAAAACTCCGATTCCTTGCCTTCTTCCCTCTCGTCCTTAAGTATTATTTTCACGCCTTTGTTCAGGAACGCCAGTTCCCTCAGGCGGGCCGCCAGTATATCGTAACTGAAAGTAGTGGTCTCCGTGAATATTTCCCCGGAGGGTTTAAAGGTAACCGCTGTTCCCGTGGTCTTTACCTTGCCGAGGACCTTTAGTTTGGAGGCGGGCGCGCCCATATTATATTCCTGATGATGTATCTTCCCGTCCCTTTTTATCTCCACCTCGAGCCATTCCGAAAGAGCGTTAACAACGCTTACCCCGACGCCGTGCAGACCTCCTGAAACTTTATAGACCCTGTGATCGAACTTTCCGCCGGCGTGAAGCGTTGTCATTACCACTTCGACCGCGGGTTTTTTCATCTTTGAGTGCGTATCAACGGGTATTCCGCGGCCGTTATCTTTCACCGTTATACTGTCGTCGGCGTGTATCACGACCTCTATTTTGTCGCAATACCCGCCCATTACCTCATCTATGGAGTTGTCGACAACCTCGTATACCAGATGGTGAAGCCCCTTCTTGCCGACATCACCGATATACATCGCGGGCCTTTTCCTGACGGCTTCGAGACCTTCGAGCACCTGTATGGTCGTCGCGTCGTATTTTTTATCAGCTGCTGTATTTGTTTTCCCCATGTCTATCCTTTCAAATAAATTATTCGTTTATTTCCTGTCCTATTCCTCCAGGGTACCGACCCTGAACCTTATGTTCCTGGCCTTGGTCCTTCCGGTATAGTTCTCGTTGAACCTCTTAAGTATATCACGCTTTTCCAGCGTGAATTTATAAAGCCATACCGAATTCTCGACCAATACTATTATGGTGGCGTTCTTGTAGTTAACCGGTCTCGAGTGGGCTTGCTCTTTTTCGGATACCGACCTGTTCCAGGCCTCCAGGACGGCATTCCCCTTTTTCCTGTTGCTCTTCTCTATCTTCCTGAGAACACCGTCGACTACTCCCCTAACATGCCCCGCGCCTTTTTTATCCCTCATATCCCTATCCGGCAAGCTGCATGGGAAGGACTACATAAATGTAATCTTCCCCTCTCCTGAATACCCCGGGCTTTCCCGGGTCCTTGACCTCAAAAGTAACTTCCTCATCGTCCAGGCTTTTAAGGACATCTATAAGATACCTCGGATTGAAGCCTATTTCAAGCTCATCGTTTCCAGTATAAACAACGGGTATCTCCTCTTTCGCCTCTCCGAGGTAGGGTGTGTTCTTTGATATCATCATCCTGGTCTTCTTGACACTGAGTTTTATCGCCATTGAATCCTGGTCGGTGAAGATATTCGCTCTTCTGGTAGCGGACAGGAACTCGTCCCTCGATACCTTTATCTCTTTGGAAGACCTTTCGGGTATGACCTTGTTATAGTTGGGATATTCTCCTTCTATTAACCTCGAAAGAATAAAGCTGTCCGAAAAAGAGAACAAAACCTGATTCTCGCTGAACTTCACCTGAACTTCACCTTCATCCTGAAGCATCCTTTTCACTTCCTGAACGGCTTTTGTCGGTATTATGGCTTTTCTGTCGGTAAGTATTTTTTCAGGGAGAGTGCTTGAGGCTATGGCAAGGCGCCTGCCGTCGGTAGCTACGACAGAAAGCTTATCCCCCTTGACCGCCATAAGGATCCCGTTGAGTACATAACGGGTGTCGTCCCTGCTTATCGCGAAATCCGTAAGGTTGAGGATATTTTTTAAAACCCCCTGAGCGACCGTAACGGATTCCTTATCCTCGAACAGCGGCAGCTGCGGAAATTCCTCTTTCGGTAATCCTATGATCTTGAAATTGGCCTTTCCGCTTTTTATGGTAACAAAATTGTTCTTTTTCATGGAAAGCTCTACATCGTTGCCCTCGGGTAACGCTTTTACGATATCGAAGAACTTTCTAGCCGGGACGGTTATAGCCCCTTCCTGAAGGACCTCCACCGGAATGGTTGAACATATCCCTATATCAAGATCCGTAGCGGTCAGTTTTAAGGTCCCTTTTTCCGACTCAAGAAGAACATTGCTTAATATAGGTAAGCTGCTTTTTTGAGATACCGCGTTTTGAACGGTTTGTATACCGTTTACCAGATCCTCCTTTGAAACTCTGATCTCCATAATTCCTCCTATAAGACTGTTCTATTATTTGAAAAACAGCAGTAATCTTATTAATAGACACCCGCATAACCTGTGGATAAGTATGTAAATGTTTAGTAATAAAGGTCTTGCGTTAATAAAAAGCTGTGGATAAGTTATATATAACCTTGTGGAAACAAACTGGAAAAACATTTATTTATCCACAGCGAAAAGGTCAGTCTTTTATCATCGATCTGAGCCTTTTTATAGTATCTCTGGTCTTTTCGTTTTCCTCTACTTCTTTTGCGATCTTGTCGCAGGCGTGAAGAACGGTCGTATGGTCACGCCCGAAAAAATTACCTATGTCCGGAAGGGAATGGTCGGTAAACTCCCTTGCCAGGTACATAGCGATCTGACGGGGGTACGCTATAGCCCGTGTTCGTTTTTTCGATTTAAGGTCAGTTTCCGGTACCCCGAAAAAGTCCGATACTGTATTCTGTATATCCTTTATGTGTATTTTCTTTACGCCTTCCGAGATCATGCCTTTAAGGACCTCTCTTGCCAGGTCTGTGGTCATTTCTCTTCCGGTCAGTTTTCCGTAAGCCGCGACGCGTATAAGGGCGCCTTCCAGTTCCCGGATGTTCGAACGGATATGTTCCGCCAGGAAAAAAAGAACTTCTTTTGATACGGCGACCGCTTCGTTCTGGGATTTTCTCTCAAGTATCGCTATCCGTGTCTCAAAGTCCGGGGGCTGGACATCGGCCGTCAAGCCCCAGGCGAAGCGAGTTACAAGGCGTTCCTCGAGTTTAGCTATTTCCTTAGGAGGTCTGTCGGAGCACAGGACGATCTGTTTATGCGCGTCGTACAGGGTATTAAAAGTATGGAAGAACTCTTCCTGTGTGGATTCTTTTCCGGAGATGAACTGTATATCGTCCAGAAGAAGGATATCCGCGTGCCGGTACATGTCCCTGAACTTCTGCATGGTCTTGTTCCGGATCCCGTTTATGAGCTGGTTGGTGAACTCTTCGCTGGACAGATATATAACCCTGGCTCTCGGATGCCTTTTCATGATCTCGTGGCCCATGGCCTGCATAAGATGTGTTTTGCCAAGGCCGGTACCCCCGTAAAGAAAGAAAGGATTATATTGTTTAGCGATGTTTTCGCAAACCGCCATGGCCGCGGCGTGCGCAAAACGGTTGCTGGGCCCGACCACGAATTCGTCGAAAGTGTATTTGTCGTTCAATTCGGCCCGGGAAGAGCTGTTTTTCAGGGGTTGGGGCGAAAAGACATTCTTTAGCCAGGATCGTCCGGAAGGTGTTCTTTCCTCGGAAGAGGGTTTAGGAGCGGTCTTTTCCGGCGGATCTACGGAGGGTGCAGGGTCTTGCCCCATACCGGACATGTTAGGGGTATCCACTATCTTGAAGGAAACCGAAACATCTTTTCCGGCAGCCTGATGTACTGCCGTGGAGATAAGGCTGATATATTTTTCCTTTAACCAGTCCTCGTAGAATTTGTTTGGAACCCCGAGGGTAAGAGAAGACGAATCAAAGGAAACCTGAGTGATAGGCTGGAACCAGGCGCTGAAGATCTGTTCGTTTACTTCCGAGCGGAGTATATTAAGGGCTTTTTTCCAGAGGCTGTCCATAAAAAACGAAGGGAAAAGTTATTAAAACAATCAACAAGAAAAGGAATGGAAATCCACAACAAATGAAGAAGATATTAACAAGTTATCCACAGCGTGTTAAGATCTGCTTTTTACTGAATTTTAATTATATACACGATATTAATGTAAAGCAAGGAAAAAATCGCGGACAGAAATCCGACCAGCAGATGTTATCGCAGCATAACCCGATATTTTAGCGGGAAAAGAGCCGTATATAAAAAATCGGGAAAAGCCCGGAAAGGGATAATTATAACCTTGACTTAAAACGGCTGTATGATATAATCATAAATCCAAAAAACGGGATGTAAGTAATATTATAGAAATACAAGGGGTGGTACCAGTGAAAAAGAATCTTACAAATAAATCCAATCTGAAACGCAAAAGAAAGCACGGCTTCCGCGCCAGGAGCAGCTCAAAATCGGGAAAAGCCATACTCCAGCGAAAAAGGCGCAAAGGCGAAAAAGTACTTTCCGCGTGAAACTCCAGCACCTGAAAAATGCCGGGGAGTTTGCCGCTATCCTTTCGGGCGGGACCAGGAGAAAAGGCAGGGTCCTGACGGTCATATCCAAAAAACGCTCCGGAGAAAACACGAACAAAAGAGTAGGGCTCATTGTTTCAAAAAAAGCGGCCGGGACTTCAGTTCGCCGAAACCATATTAAAAGAGTAATATACGCTTTCTTCAGAGAGCACCCCGAAGTCTTTGAGGACGGAAAGGACATAGTTGTTCGGATTATCGCTGATGTAAGAAGTGAGCCCCGTAAAGGCCTGTCAAAAACCCTGAGGCAAGAATTAACGCAGCTGCTTAGTAAATAACCAGATAGGATATATGAGAAGATTTTTGGTGTTTATGCTGGCCCTTTACAAAAAGTATATAAGTCCTTTTCTCCCAAGGAGTTGTAAGTTTTCGCCTACCTGTTCCGAGTATTCCGCTGAAGCAATAACACGGTATGGAGTGTTCAAAGGAGCGGTTATGTCCTTATGGAGGATTTTAAGATGTAACCCTTTTTCCCGCGGGGGTTTTGATCCGGTTATTAAGAACAATAAAGGATAAGATCAAATGGAAAAAAGATTATTGATAGCCCTGGGGCTTTCGCTTGCCGTTCTGTTCCTTTTTCAAAAAATGAGCCCAAAGGGACCCGTGACCGGGGCGCCAGAAAAAGGCGCGACCGTACAGATGGAAGAACTCGCGGCTTTTGACAGCCGTGGCGCGGAAAAGAACACACCGGCCGTTCGCCCGATGCAAACGGCTGAAAAAGTAAAAGAGGAAGAGACGGTCATAGAGACCGGAAAATATCGTCTGGTTTTTTCCAATATAGGTGGTTCCTTGAAAAAGGTCGTGCTTAAGGAATACAGCGGCAAGGAGGAAGAGGTCCTGCAGCAGACCAAAGATCCGGCCCAAAGCCCCTTTGCTTTAAAAAGTCCTGTTTTTCCCGGCATAGAAAAAGCCCCCTATTCGGTCAGTAAAGGAGAAGGATATCTTGAATATTCCCTCCAACAGCCCGGAGAAATACAGATAAAGAAAAGATATACATTCGATAACTCAAATGATTACATAGGCTTAACGCTCCTTGTTGAAAATCTTTCGAAAAAACAGATCAACTTTTCTTATGAAATAGTAGGGCCGGCCGGAATGGTAAATGGGGACGAGGTCTCCGGGCGAAGTTTTCTCCAGGCAGACTCTTTAGTAGACGGGAAGATCTGGAAAGAGAAAAGTGTTAAAAATACCGAAACAAGAAAAGGCGCGGTTGCCTGGGCGGGTTTGAAGAACAGGTATTTCACCATGATACTTAATCCGCAAAGGCCCGCACAAGAGGTTTCGGTACAACAACTTAACAAAAATGATATGTTGCTGGGCATTGAACCCGAACCCCTTGAGCTCTCTCCGGGAGCGATCAAAGAAGCCCGATTTATCCTGTACGCCGGCCCAATAATAGAATCAAGAATAGCGGCTGTAGACGACAGCATGAC
Organism: Candidatus Omnitrophota bacterium; assembly: GCA_014728075.1. Classification (GTDB taxonomy): domain Bacteria; phylum Omnitrophota; class Gorgyraeia; order Tantalellales; family Tantalellaceae; genus WJMG01. The sequence continues at coordinate 57,952 of WJMG01000078.1, forward strand.
CGGAGTGGTCGATTACGGGTTTTTCGGAGGCGTTAGTAAGATACTGCTATCTGTCCTGAGTTTTTTCTACGGATGGACGGGAAACTGGGGAATAGCGATAATTCTCTTGACCCTTACCATAAACCTGCTGCTTTTTCCTCTTACGAAGAAAAGTTTCCTTTCTATGCAGCAGATGAAAAAGCTCCAGCCGCATATGCAGCAGCTTAAGGAAAAACACAAGGACAATCCTCAAAAGCTCAACAAAGAGATGATGGAACTTTATAAGAAGTACAATGTAAACCCCCTGGGCGGATGCCTTCCCCTTCTTCTGCAGATGCCTATATTTATTTCACTGTACCAGGGGCTTATGCGCTCGGTCAACTTGAAAGGCGCGAATTTTCTCTGGATAACAGACCTGGCAAAACCGGATGCCGTAGGCATTCCCTTTTCGCTTCCCTTGATCGGGGATTCCGTGAACATTTTGCCGATACTCATGGTAGGCGCTATGTTCCTTCAGCAGAAATTATCCCAGGGAGCAACGGCAGCGGTATCTAACGAACAGGCGGGGCAGCAAAAGATGATGATGGTCATTTTCCCGCTGTTCTTCGGGTTTTTATTTTATAAAATGCCGTCGGGGCTTGTGCTTTACTGGCTTACCAACACCGTATTAATGGTTACCGAACAAACACTGATAGCCAAAAAACATTCCTAATAGCATGAAAAGACCACAAACCACTATAGAAGTAGAAGCGACGACCGTACAGGACGCTATAAAAAAAGCCCTTTCGGTACTTAAGGCTCCTAAAAAAGAAGTCAAGATCGAAGTGCTCAAGGAAGAACGAAAAGGTCTTTTCGGCATGGAAGGCGCCGAAAGAGCCAGAATAAGGGCGACGCTTAAAGAATCCATTCAAAAATAAGCCCTCCAACCCAGGCTAAAAATTATCCCCCGCATGTAAATAACCTGTGGATAACTCGCGTTTTCCATATAGAAAAGCAAGGTTTCCATGTGGAAACCGAAACTTCCTGATACATTGTTCCAGCCGATCCGCGAAACTGTTTATAGATGCTTAGAGCGAAACGGAAGCTACTCCGATATTCTACTCCAGCCGATCCGCGAATAGTATGGGATCAGAGTTTCCACGTGGAAACATTTCCAAAAAATTTTTGACTGCCCGTAAAAGGCTGCTTTTTTGGGCTTTCAGGGCGATCTTTGTTTTGCTTGCCCGAAAGCTGCTTGCGGCAAAAAATAATTTGTTGACGCTCTCGACTTCGTATGATAATATTTTTTACAACAAACCATTAACACAACCCACCCAAAAAAGAGGTCTATCGTGAAAAAAATAGCTTTCTGTAATCAAAAAGGCGGAGTCGCGAAAACCACCTCGGCCATAAACATAGCCGCATACCTGGCCCTTAAAGGGAAAAGAACGCTTCTGGTCGACCTGGACCCCCAGGCAAACGCGACAAGCGGCGGGGGCATCGATAAAGCAAAACTAGAACACAGCATTTACGACCTTCTCCACGAACATATCCGCATAGATACTGCTATTAAGGACACCGCTATAGACGGTCTAAAAATTGTTCCATCAAATATAAATCTTACCGGCGCCGAAGTGGAGCTTGTAAATGTTATGGGCAGAGAATACCGGCTAAAAAAATCATTGGAGGAGATCGAAGAGAACTATGATTACGCGATACTGGATTGCCCCCCCTCTCTCGGGCTGCTGACCATAAACGCCCTGACCGCGGCTAACTCCGTCATAATACCGATCCAATGCGAATATTACGCATTGGAGGGGCTAAGTCAGTTAATGCAAACTCTTGACCTTATTAGAGATAATCTTAACGAGTCTCTTTATGTCGAAGGCGTTCTTATGACATTGGCGGATTTCCGGACAAACCTGACCAAAGAAGTGATCAGTGAAGTAAAGGAGTACTTTGGGGACAAAGTATATAAGACCGTTATCCCAAGGACAGTAAAGCTTACCGAGGCCCCGGGTTTTGGAAAGCCTATAGCTCTTTATGCCGAAGACTCTATCGGAGCCAGGCGGTATTCGGATGTTGTGGACGAAATGCTGGGGCTTTATAAGGACACACAAGATAATATAAAAGAAGAGGTTACCATAAACACGGAGGAAAGCCATGGAGAAGCGGCTGGGTAAAGGACTGGGAGCGTTGATCACCGAAGACACAGGTAAGGCCAAACAAAAGATTGAAAATATCAAGCTAAAGGACATTGTCCCTAATCCGATGCAGCCGAGAAAGAATTTCGGCGAGCAAAAAATGAGCGAGTTGATAGATTCAATAAAGGAAAAAGGTGTCATACAGCCTATTCTGGCGAGAAAAACAGAAAACGGGCTGGAAATAATCGCCGGCGAAAGAAGATGGAGAGCAGCTCAAACCCTTGGCATAGAAGAAGTTCCGGCAATAGTCAAGGAGGGAATAGACGACGCGGCCACACTTGAACTCTCCTTGATCGAGAACATACAGAGAGAAGAGCTCAACCCTGTGGAAGAAGCGGTGGCTTACAGGGAATTAGGTGAAAAATACGACTATACCCTGGAAAAAATAGGCCAGATGGTAGGCAAAGACAAAACTACGATTTCCAACAGTTTGCGGCTTTTGTCTTTATCCAAAGAAATACTCGAGCTTCTGGAAAAAGGTGCCATATCAACAGGACATGCCAAGGTCCTCCTCTCCGTAACAAGTGAACACAAAAGGAGAAAACTCGCTAAGTCCATTGTTAAGAACGGTTTATCCGTCAGGGAGACCGAAAGAATAGCACATCTGGTAACGGATATAAAGCGAAAAAGAACAGAAAAAAAGGACCCTGATGTAGCGAGAGTGGAAGAAGAGCTTCAGCACAGGCTGGGGACCAAGGTACGGATACACCAGGGCAAAAAACGGGGGAGAATAGAGATACAGTACTATTCCAACGATGATATGAAAAGACTGTTGGGCCTTTTAATGGGAGCGGCATAAATACGCTTGACATAATCTCTTTATAGTAGTAGTATTTAAGGGAATATAAGACCTTTTAAAACGATCCGGCGAGATCGCAAAAGGACACATAAATGAAAACAGGAAATACAGTTCATGCCGGCCCTCTTGTCAAAAGACAAGGGGGCTTTTTTTATCTCCATAAGTAAAACAGGCAGGGTAAGTAATGAACATAAGGACGAAATCAAAAGTTCTGGACCAGCCCGGAATAAGACGGAGCGTACAAAGGATAGCACACGAGATCATTGAAAAGAACCAGGGCCTGGAGAATGTGGCCATAATAGGCATAAAGACCCGGGGGGCATATCTTGCGGAAAGGATAGCCGAAAGCATGGCCGGGATCGAGGGCAAAAAGATCCCCGTCGGGGCCCTTGACATAACAATGTACAGGGATGACCTTACGGAGATAGCGGAACAGCCCGTTGTCCACGCGACGGAAATAGGATTTGATATTACAGGAAAAAAAATAATCCTCGTTGATGATGTTCTTTTCAGCGGACGCACGGTAAGATGCGCCCTTGATGAGCTTATAGATTTCGGAAGGCCGGCCAATATCCAGCTGGCCGTTCTTATAGACCGGGGCCACAGGGAGCTGCCTATACGGCCCGATTATACGGGGAAGAACATTCCTACCTCTAAAAAGGAAAGCGTGGAGGTCCGGCTTAAAGAGACGGATGGCTCGGAAGAGGTGGTTGTTGTGGAAGCGGAAAAGGAAGAACGATGATGAAAGAAAAGAAAAAACATACATGGCGGCATAAAGACCTTCTCGGCATAGAAAACCTGTCCGAAGAAGACCTTGTTCTCATCCTTGACCAGGCCACGGGCTTCAAGGAAGTCCTGGCCAGGCCTATACCCAAAGTCCCGACTTTAAGAGGCAAAACGATCGTGACCTTGTTTTGCGAACCTTCCACAAGGACTAGAGCGTCTTTTGACCTCGCGGCGAAAAGGCTGAGCGCCGATACCCTGAACATCGCCGCTTCATCGTCCAGTTTTTTGAAAGGTGAAAGCCTTAAAGATACCGCCAGGAACCTGGAAGCGATGAAAATCGACATGATAATTATGAGGCACGAGTGCGCGGGCGCGCCCCACTTTCTGGCCGGAGAAGTGAACGCCGCCGTAATAAACGCGGGTGACGGTTTTCACGAACACCCTACACAGGCTCTTCTGGACATCTATACCATAAGAGAAAAACTCGGCAAATTCAAAGGGGTTAAAGTCAGCATAATAGGGGATATAGCACATTCAAGGGTGGCAAGAAGCAATATTCTGGCATTGAGCAAGCTGGGAGCCGAAGTAACGGTATGCGGGCCAAAAACACTCATCCCGGCGGAGATGGAAAAAATGGGAGTAAGGGTCGTTTACGGTCTCAAAGACGCGCTTGAGGGGGCGGATGTCATAAATGTTCTCAGAATACAGTTAGAAAGGCAAAAAAAGGCGTTGTTCCCGAGTACGCGGGAGTATATAAATCTGTTCGGGATAACAAAAGAAAAGCTTGACAGGCACGCAAAAGAGGATGTTGTGATAATGCACCCCGGCCCTGTCAACAGGGGTGTAGAGATCACTCAAGAGGTGGCGGACAGCAGATATTCCGTAATACTTGACCAGGTGACCAATGGTGTGGCCGTAAGAATGGCGGTTCTGTTTTTGATGGGACATAATAAAAACCTGGAACAAAAAGAAGTCCCAACAAAGCTCCATAATTAATAGAAAAGTGGAGGAAAATGAGCATAATTATCCGCAATGGACGACTGGTTGACCCAAAAAACGGGGTAGATGAAAAAATAGATATATTCATCGACAAAGGAAAGGTCCAAAAGACCGGAAAGAATCTCAAGGACAAAGCCGGGACAGAGATCGACGCAGAAGGGAAGATAGTGGCACCCGGACTGGTCGATATGCACACTCATTTGAGAGAGCCCGGCAGAGAAGACAAGGAAACTATAGAGACCGGGGCCCGGGCGGCTATAGCCGGGGGGTTCACGACCGTTTGCGCAATGCCTAATACGGAACCCCCGTGCGATACCCGGGCGCTTGCCGAGTACATTATAGAAAAGGCCGAAAGGACAAAGCTGGCCACGGTCCTTCCAATAGGAGCGATTACAAAGGGCAGAAAGAGTGAACAGCTTACAGAAATGGCCGAACTCCGTGAAGCCGGATGCGCCGCGTTCTCGGATGACGGGGATTCCGTTAAAAGCGCCGCGCTTATGAGAAGAGCCCTGGAATACGCTTCAATGTTAGGCGCTCTTGTGATCTCACATTGCGAGGACAGGGATCTGGCCGGTGACGGGGTCATGAACGAGGGATACTGGTCTACCCTTCTCGGGATGAAACCGATACCCCGGGAAGCGGAATCCCTTATAGTTGAAAGAGATGTGTGCCTGGCGGAAAGGGCGGACGCCAGGCTGCATATAGCGCACATTTCAACCGCCGAGAGTGTTGAGATCGTCAGAAGGGCAAAAAAACAGGGCCTTAAAATTTCCGCTGAAGTTACTCCGCATCATTTCAGTTTGACGGACGCGGAACTGAAAAGCTATGATACCGCCTTTAAAGTGAATCCGCCCTTAAGGACCGAGAAAGATATCCTGGCCCTGAAAAAAGGCTTAAAGGACGGAACAATAGATGTTATAGCTACAGATCACGCTCCGCACCTTGAAAACGAGAAAGAAATGGAGTTTGATCATGCTCCCTTCGGCATGACCGCCCTGGAAACAGCGCTTTCTCTGTCGGTGGAAAATCTGCTGACGGAAGGCCTGCTGGATTGGCCGGGGCTGATAAGGTTGCTTTCAGTTAATCCCTGCCGGTTGCTGGGGTATGGACGAGGCTCTCTCGAAGAGGGGGCGGTCGCGGATGTTGTTGTCATAGACCCTTCAGCAAAATGGGTTTATGAAAAAGAAAAGGTTTTTTCCAAGGCTACCAATTCACCCTTTTTAGGAAAGAAGATGACGGCCAGGGTCACCGATGTGATTGTTTCCGGAAGAGAGACTTTAAGAAACGGACAAATGAAATATTAGTTCCGCCAGGAGCTCGCAAGATCGACCTGAAAAATGGAGAGAAGGCCCACAAAAATGGATCAAAAGAAGATAAAATCCCAAAAAACAGCCATAATCAGCAATGAAAGGGTAGCAAAAGGCCATTTTGTTATGCGCCTGGAAAGTCAAGAAATAGCTTCCGGGGCATGTCCGGGCCAATTCGTAACTGTAAAGGCCGGAAGGGACGCGACGGATCCTTTGTTGCGTATACCCTTGGGCATACATAAAATAGGGCAAAAGGACTTCAGCCTTCTTTATAAGGTGGTCGGACGGGGAACAAGAACTCTATCAAGATTTGTAAAGGATGAAAGCGTAGATGTCCTGGGGCCTCTGGGAAACGGATTTCCGCTTGAAGGGGGCCCGGTGCCGGGAAAAAGTAAAGTTGTTATAGTCTCCGGTGGCCACGGAGTGGCGCCTTTATTCGCTCTTGCGGAATACCTTAGGGAAACCCGGCCGCAAACAAAAATAAAATTTCTGATGGGAGCCTGCACGGCGGAAGAAGTGCTTTGTGTCAAGGAACTTGAAGAAATGGGAATAAGTGTGGGGATAGCGACCGACGACGGCACAAGGGGATGCCGGGGGTTTGTAACCGGCCTCATGGAGGAGGAGATCAAAGAGAAGCCGGCGAGAATTTTCGCCTGCGGACCAAGGGCAATGCTCGCGGAGGTGGCGAGGATAGCCGAAAGGGAAAAGATCAGCGCCAGTGTATCGCTTGACGCTTATATGGCCTGCGGTATAGGGGCTTGCCTTGGCTGCGCGCTGAAGACAGAAGAAGGCTATAAACTTGTCTGCAAGGACGGCCCGGTTTTCGAGGCCGGAGAGGTTTTATGGAAAGAAGCTGTTCAAGCCAGGCAGAGCTGCGGATGTGAATAGCTGCGGTAAAGGCCCGAGGCACGGCGGGGAACGGGAAAAGGATAAAACAAAAAATGGACCTCAAGGTAAAAATAGGAAATACGGAATTTAAAAATCCCGTGTGGGTCGCTTCGGGGACTTTCGGCAGCGGAAAAGAATTCGAAGGGTTGACCGAACTCAGGGAGATAGGCGCTGTCGTGACCAAAACCATCACCCTCGAGAAAAGAGAAGGCAACAGGCCCCAGCGGATCGTTGAAACGGCTTCCGGGCTTCTGAACTCGATCGGCCTGGAGAATAAAGGGCTCGACCATTTCATTGAAAAGACATACCCGGAGGCTGAGAGGACCGGAGCGGATATCATAGTCAGCATAGCGGGTTCTTCCTGTGACGAATTCCTCGAATGCGCGGAAAAGCTTTCGGAAAAAGTGCGGCCCAAAGGAATAGAGCTGAACCTTTCCTGCCCGAATGTCGCTCACAGGGATACAAAGCACAAACTTATTTCCCAGGACCCGGTTTCCACAGAAAATATAGTCAAAAGGACCAGAAGGACCACGGAAACCCTTCTTATCGCAAAACTGACCCCCAATGTTACCGACATTACCGAAATAGCCCGGGCGGCCGAAGCCGGGGGAGCCGACGCGGTGGCCCTGGTCAACACTTATATGGGCATGGCGGTCGACGCGTTCTCCGCAAAACCCGTGCTCGGGAATGTCTTCGGTGGACTTAGCGGACCGGCTATTAAACCTTTGGCTTTAAAATCCGTCTGGGATGTGTATAATAGTATAAATATCCCCATTATAGGAATAGGGGGTATAATGACCGGTGAGGATGTTGCCGAATTCATTTTATGCGGGGCGGACGCCGTACAGACGGGTACCGTAAATCTGGTCGACCCTTCTTCTCACGGAAGGATCCTGAAAGAGTTCAGGGAGTTTCTGAACAGGAAAGGGGCCTCTTCCCCGATAGAGCTGAAAGGGAAACTTGCCGCCGGTCTTTGATCCTTCCCAGGAAATGTTCCAGTAAGATAAGAATTTTAAGAAAAGAAAGAAACGGAAGCATGGACCCAAGAGAAAGACTTATCGTAGCTCTTGATGTCGAGCATTTACACGAGGCGGAAGAGCTAGTTGAAAAACTGGCGGATTCCGCGGATATTTTCAAGGTCGGGATCGCGCCGTTCACGGCTTTCGGGCCCGGGCTCCTCGATGTGCTCGGGGAGAAAGGAAAAAAAGTTTTCCTGGACCTGAAGGTGCATGATATACCGAATACCGTTCTTAACGCCGCGTACCAGGCGGCCCGGAAGAATGTCTTTATGATGAATTTCCATTGTCTCGGAGGGAAAGCGATGATGGAAGCGGCCGTAAAGGGCGCGGAAAAAGCGGGAGAAGAGGGAAGACGAAAACCCCTGCTGCTGGGAGTTACCGTACTGACCAGCATGGACGGGGAAGGGCTGAGGGAGACAGGGATAGGCGCTTCGGTGGAGGATACTGTCCTCAAGTTCGCTTCAATGGCGAAAGAAGCCGGACTTAACGGTGTTGTCGCCTCCGCGAGGGAAGCGAAAAAAATAAAGGAAAAGCTGGGAGAAGGCTTTGTGATCGTTACCCCCGGGATAAGGCCCGAATGGGCGGCTAAAGGCGATCAGAAAAGGGTACTTTCCCCTAAGGAAGCCATAAAGGAAGGCGCCGATTACATCGTGGTAGGACGGCCGATAATAAAAGCGGACGACCCGGCGGCGGCGGCGGAGAAAATAATCGAGGAGATGGAGGGGTAAGGAAAAAGCTGCAAGGAAAAAGAACAAGGTGCTTGTCTGGAATGTTCTTTCGTGTGTTGCGCTCCTTTTCCTTGTAATTTTTGACCGGTGACTTGCGCCGCAGGCGCAAAAAAGGAGCTGATATGCAGGAAATGGAAATAATGGAGATCTTTAAAAAAAGCGGGGCCTATAAACAGGGACATTTCAGACTTTCAAGCGGGCTTCATTCGGGGGCGTACCTTCAATGCGCGCTGGTGCTGCAGGAGCCGGTAGTTGCCGCAAGGCTTTGTGCGGCTCTCGCCGAAAAATTCAGGGCGGAGGAGCCCGATGTGGTCATAGGGCCGGCGATGGGAGGAATAGTTCTCGCCTATGAACTGGCCAGGGCCCTTAAGGCGCGGGCGGTCTTTTCGGAAAGGGACGAAGAAGGCGTGATGAGGTTGAGAAGAGGTTTTGAGATCGGTCCGGAAAACAGGGTACTTATAGCCGAGGATGTCCTCACCACGGGAAGATCGGTAAAAGAGGTCATAAAACTTCTGGAGGCTTACGATGTTTCACCCGGGGGCGTAGCAAGCCTGGTTGACAGAAGCGGAGGTGCGGCCGACCTCGGGGGTGTACGCGCGGAGAGCCTTATGAAGATCGATGTCCCCACTTTTCCCGGCGAGGACTGTCCTTTATGCCAGGAAGGCATGCCGCTGGAGAAACCGGGATCCAGGAAAATATAAAATCATAAAAGAAACAGGCGGGGAAAAGGCAGAGGTAAAGGTAGAGAAAAAGAAAATTCTGGAACATCCGATTTCTATACCTGTACCTGCACCTGTTCGCGAAGAGAACAGCCCTACCTTACTTTTCAGGAGGCGAACATGGCAGTTGAACTCAAGAACATAATAGAAAAGCTGAAGGCCGAAGGCGTCGAAGCCGCCGAAAAACAGGCCGGCGAGATAGTGGATAAAGCCAGAAAAGAAGCCGCCGATATCGTGGGGGCCGCTGAAAAGCAGCGGGAAGAACACTTGAAAAAAGCGCGCGAAGAAGCCGAAAAGCTGAAAAGGAACGCCGAAGAATCCATAAA
>WJMG01000009.1 GCA_014728075.1 Candidatus Omnitrophota bacterium
ACCCGACACCCGCCACCTGAAACCCGCCACCCGACACCCGCCACCCGACACCTCAGCAACCGTAAACGCTAAACGCTGTACGCTACACGCTAATCCCAGAACCTTCCTTCATCCTTTTCCTGTACCTCAACAAAGTTATGATAATACCTGAATTATTCTTCTTTTTTCACTTGACAAGTATTAATACTTGTGTTATACTTGTTTAAAAAAGGAGGTGAAGATGTCGAAAAATCAATTCAGGTTTTACGCCACGGTCTCGGACCGGGGTCAGATCTTTATTCCGAAAGCGTTACAGAATTATTTCGGGATAAAGAGCAGGGACAAGGTGTCCTTTATCGTTGACGATGACGGCAAAGTCGTGTTCATGAAGAAAAGAGGAGGTAAGGAATTATGAGAAAGAAAAAATATTCCCAGTCCTGTGAAGTTTCGGCACTCGGTTCCAGGGCCAGGAGGACCCGGGGCAGGAAAGGCGGTTCTTTCGGGAAAAAGCCCTCACAGAAAGAAGTTTCAGCCGTTTTCAGGAAATTCTATAAAAAACAGGTCGAGGCGCTTTACAGGGCCGTTATCGACGAATAAGACGGAGGAAAATGAAGTTCAGGATGATAGCGGAGCTGGTATGCGGGATATCCACGGACAGCGGGTCATATACCGACATGTCCTGGCGCCTGTGCGGTATGGACGACTACGCCGTTTCGCTGGAGTTCCGTAATCACAGTTCAGGGTGACCTGCCGGCTGAGATCGTTCTTGATATTGTAAACTAAAAATGCTAGACTTGTTTACAATATGGAACGCGGCCGGATAGAGCAATTGATCGAACTGCCTCTCGATGAGCTTATTTTTATGGCTAATAAGGCCCGTCGGGAAGGCATAGGTGCGTTTATTGAAACCTGCGGCATAATAAACGCCAAATCCGGAGCTTGCGGTGAAGACTGCAGGTTCTGCGCTCAGTCCTCGCATTATTCATCTTCTATCAAAAAATACCCCTTAAAAGACATCGATACAATAGTATCTTCGGCCCGTAAGGCTAAAAGTAACGGCTCAAAGAAATTCGGCATTGTTACAAGCGGGAACAGTCTATCCGATGAAGAACTTGAGATCGTATGCGGTGCCGTGTCCGTCATTTCGAAAGATGTAGGCATATCTCCTTGCGCGTCCCTGGGGGCTTTATCGTACGGAGCTTTCCGAAAGCTGAAGGAGTCGGGCCTCCAGAGGTATCATCACAATATAGAGACATCCGGGAATTTTTATCCGAATATAGTCTCAACCCATGTTTACGGCGAAAGAGTAGCCACTATTATAAGCGCCAAAAAGGCCGGGCTCGAGGTCTGTTCGGGAGGTATACTCGGTATGGGCGAATCCTGGTCCGACCGGATCGATATGGCGTTTCTATTAAAAGAGCTCGATGTCGAGTCGGTTCCACTTAATTTTCTGGTCCCTATTAAAGGTACTCCCATGGAAAACACGCCGCCGATCAGCCCGCACGACGCCATCAGAACGATCGCTATATTTCGTATTTTGCTTCCGGACAAGACGATAAAAGTTGTAGCAGGACGGGAGTCCGTGCTAAAAGATCACCAGGAAGATATATTTGCGGCTGGGGCCAACGGCATGCTGGTCGGGGGGTATCTTACTATCCAGGGTAGATCTGTGGCCGAGGATGTTGCTCTGCTGAAGGATATCGAGAGAACATGGAACAACGGATAAATGAATTTATTGAGACGCGCAGGGCCGGAGGACTTCTCCGGTCTTTGTGTGATGTTGAACCCACCGCAGGAGCTAAAGTCCTGATCGGAGGAAAGGAGTATGTAAATTTATCCTCGAACGATTATCTATCCATAGCCTCTCATCCTGATATCGTTAATGCTATGCAGGGAGCCGGCGTGCCGGCGTCCGCTTCTTCCCGCCTTATGACCGGAACACGGAAAGAACATTCGCTTCTTGAGGAAAAAGTTGCCGCCTTCAAGGGGAAAGAAGCAGCACTTATATTTAACTCCGGATATCAGGCTAACATCGGGATCATCAGTGCCCTTTGTTCGCGTGGGACGGCTGTTTACTGTGATAAACTGAGTCATGCCAGCATAATCGACGGTATCAAGCTTTCCGGGGCGAAAATGTTCCGATTCAAACATAATGATATGGATCATCTGGAAGATCTGCTTTCTTCGGGAAGAGGCAACTATAAGAACGCTCTTATTATAACGGAAACGGTTTTCAGCATGGATGGGGATACTCCGGACCTGAAGCGCATAACGGAGCTTAAGGACCGATTTGACTGTATGCTTATGCTTGATGAAGCTCACGCGACCGGTATCTTTGGAAAGAACGGAAGCGGATGGGCTGAAGAGGCGGATATATCCGCCTCTGTTGATGTTCTCATGGGAACTTTCAGCAAGGCCCTCGGCGGTTTCGGCGCTTACGCGGCTACATCATCTTCTGTAAGGGAATATCTGATAAATACATGCAGGAGCTTTATTTATTCAACTTCACTTCCCGTGAATATTGTTCTGGCGGATAGCGCGGGTCTGGATGTTGTTTTCTCGGAGCCTGAACGCCGGAAAGAACTCCTGCTTAATTCCGCATATATGAGAGAGAGACTTATCGAAAAAGGATTCAGGCCTCTTGGTGGATCCCAGATAATTCCGATAGTCGTACCGGATAATAAAACAACTTTGAGATTAAGTGCGGACCTGAGGAAAAAGGGGTACTGGGTAACTGCGGTAAGACCTCCAACCGTTCCCGCCGGAGAGTCCAGGATACGAATTTCCCTGAACTACGATCACAAAAGGCGCGATATAGACGCTTTTATAGAAGCGTTAGCTGAGGTGTCAGGAGATCAACAATGGTGAATAAGAGCGTAATAAACAATAATTTCTCAAAAAGCGCTTTTAGCTATGACGATCATTCTCATATGCAAAAGCGCTGTGCCGGGAAGCTTATAGATATGTTAGGGCGGAAAGAATGTTCCCGTATCCTCGAGATCGGATGCGGTACCGGGGTTTATACGCGTCTATTGAACGATCGTTATCCAAAGGCCCATATAACGGCGACCGATATTTCTGAATTGATGGTTGGTGTTGCCCGAAAGCGGTTCCATGACAAACGCGTAAAGTTCTTGACCGCGGATGGTGATCTTATGGTCCCTGTCGCTGGACACGACCTCATAACATCGAATGCCAGTTTCCAGTGGTTCGATGATCTGCGGGGCGCTTTTGAAAGGTATGCGGCGGCAATGGCCTCGGAAGGCGTGTTTTGCTTTTCGATGTACGGACCTGGAACATTTAAAGAGCTTAAAGAAATCGTACGCTTGTGTTTCGGGCCGGAAAGCACGCTTTCTTCGGACAGGTTCATCGACCTCGAGGATCTGCGGGATATGCTGGGCGGTGTTTTTCGCGCCTTTGACCTAAAAGAGGAATTTTTCACTGTTGAGTTTCCTTCATTGATGGACCTTTTAGTCGATATAAAACACAGCGGAGCCCGTGGTGAAGGTATCGGAAAGGACCATTTTTTGGGAAAAAACATGATACGGGATATGGAGAGAACATATTTAAGGAAATACGGTAAGATAACAGCAACCCACCATGTGTATTTTTGTAAAGCTGTTATAGGATGATGGAGACCTTTAGATGATAGACGGTATATTTCTTACGGGCACTGACACCGGGGTGGGTAAAACTCTTGTCGCGGGTCTTTTAGCCCGTTATTTAAAACGGAGAGATGTCTCTGTTGTAACTCAGAAATGGGTGCAAACGGGTTGTGTGGGGGTTTCTGAGGATATTGAGACGCATCTAAAGATAATGGGAGTTAACGGAGCGGATGTCGCGGAACACATCGCGATGATCTCTCCATATATCCTGACCTATCCGGCGTCTCCTCACCTGGCGGCTGAGAGAGATAAGAAGACAATAGAGCCCTCTAAGATAATTAAGGCCTATAAAGCTCTGTCCGCGAAGTTTGAGCATGTTGTCGTGGAAGGGGCCGGGGGGTGGCTTGTGCCGATCTCCAGAAAAGCGACATGTGCGGATGTGGTAAAGGAAATGTTGTTGCCGGTACTCATCGTAGCCGAGAACAGGCTGGGAGCCATCAACCATACGCTTCTTACTATCGAATCCGTCAGATCAAAAGGACTGAATGTCCTTGGAGTGGTATTCAACAGGATCTCCGGCGATGGAGATGAACACTTGCTCGAAGACAATAAACGGATCGTATCTGAAATAACCGGCGTTAATGTGTTAGGCGAACTTGCGTTTTCAGCTGATATGGATGAGCTTGTTAACTCGTTCAGCGGGATAGGGGATAAATATATCGATCTAGTGAGTAAAAAATGAATGAGCTTGTAAAAAAAGACCTTAAATATTTGTGGCATCCTTATACGCAGATGAAAGACTGTGAAAGGGTCCCGCCGGTGCTTATCGAGAAGGCCGAGGGAGTTAAACTGTTCGATGTGGATGGTAACTTCTATTATGATACGATATCAAGCTGGTGGTGCAATGTGCATGGGCATTGCCATCCGGAGATCAAAAAAGCCGTCAGGCGTCAACTTGATTCCCTCGAACATGTCCTGTTCGCCGGTTTTACCCATTCTCCCGCTATCGAACTGGCGGAGCGGTTGGTAAGCATATCCCCGAATTCGCTTGAAAAGGTCTTTTATTCCGATAACGGTTCCACCGCGGTTGAGGTAGCGCTTAAAATGTCCTTTCAGTACTGGCAGAACAAAGGTGTTACGGGAAAGAGAAAATTCCTGGCGCTTGACCTGGCTTATCACGGAGACACTATAGGCGCCATGAGTGTAAGCGGAGTGGACCTTTATAATGAAAGGTTTTCACCTCTTTTCTATGATTCATACAAGGTTCCTTCCCCATATTGCTACCGATGCCCCGCCGGGAAGGAAAAGGGCGCGTGTTCTCTTGAGTGCCTGGGTTTTATGGAGGAGCGCCTCAAGGAAAGCGCCGGTGAGATAAGCGCTGTGATCATGGAACCTATCCTCATGGGCGCGGGGGGTATGATAATATATCCGGCTGACTATCTTGCGGGGGCCAGGGCCCTCGCGGATAAGTACGGCGTCCACCTGATACTTGACGAGGTGGCGTCCGGCTTCGGCAGGACGGGTAAGATGTTCGCCTCGGAACATGCCAGTGTCGAGCCCGACATCATGTGTGTTTCCAAGGGTATAACATCCGGATATCTTCCGTTGAGCGCAACTCTTGTCACGGACGATATTTACCGGGCTTTCTATGACGATTATGAAAAGAAGAAGACTTTTTATCACGGACATACTTACACCGCGAATCCCCTGGCCTGCGCGGCGGCGGTAAAGGCCATAGACCTTTTCCGCGAGGAGGATACGCTCCGTAATGTCAGGATGATAGAACAGCGGCTAGGTTCTTTTCTCGAGAAGATGTCCGGATATGAGATAGTGGGTGATGTCCGCGGTGTCGGAGCGGTCGGCGCGCTTGAACTGGTAAAAGCCCGTTCTTCTAAAGAACCTTTCGGCATAAAGGAAAGGATAGGGGTCGAGGTATATAAGAAAGGGCTTGAGAGTAACCTTCTCCTTAGGCCGTTGGGAAACATAGTATATTTCTTTCTTCCTCTTTGCGCGAAGACCGAAGAACTCGACGATATTTTCAGAAGATCGGAAAAGGTCATCGAGCGGGTGTCGGGCTCGGGGGAGTTTTGACCCCCCGTTCCGTTAAGGTGTTTACAGCTGATGCTTTGACATTATTAATATCTTTAGAGTATATTATACGAATATGATCTTCGGGAGGAGTTATGGGGATAAGGTCCGGTAAGGGGGATAAAGGGTATACAGATCTTTTCTTCAGGCACCGCATCAGCAAGGATAGCCATGATATAAGGGTGATAGGCGACCTTGACGAACTGAATTGTAATATAGGCCTGGTCCGTTCGAAGATACGGAAGCGGGAGCATAAAGCCGTCCTTGAAAAGATCCAGAAAGCGCTTTTGCTGATAGGTTCTGAGATCGCCGTAGGCGCGGAAAAGAAAGAGAAGCTGGGTCCGCTCCTGAAAGGCGAGGAAGTTCGCTGGATAAGGAAGGCTCTTGACGAATTGGAGCGAGAGGCGAACCCCGGGAAATGTTTCGTAATTCCCGGAGAGACGGAACTTTCGGCTTACCTCGACATGGCCAGGGCTGTGGCAAGGAGGGCCGAAAGGAGCGTAGTCGGGCTTTTCAGGAAAGAAAAAGCAAGCGATGAATATGTTGTTTCATACCTGAACTGTATTTCGGATGTGCTTTTCGTGATGGCCAGATGCTACGATAAAGGTGTTAAACGCCCCGGCAAAAAAAAGGTATCCGGAAGATCCCGGAAGGCAGGCCGAAAATGAAAGAACGCCGCGCCGGATGGCTGAAGTTCTATACTAAGTACATGGCTGTCTGGGTCATGCTGTTTTCAGGCGCGGCCTATTTCCGGCCGGCACCTTTTATCGCGCTCAGACCGTTCCTGGACCATTTCTTCTCGTTGACGATGTTCGGTATCGGAGCGGTCCTCCACGCCGGTGATTTCAAGCGGGTAGCCGGAGCCCCTCTGGCTGTGGCTATAGGCGCCGCGGCGCAATTCACTCTTATGCCTGTCGGGGCTTTTCTGCTGGCCGGAATTCTCGGGCTTCCGCCCCTTATTGCTCTGGGGCTTATACTGACCGGATCCGCGCCCGGCGCCATGGCCAGCAATGTTCTCAGTTACATAGCAAAGGCGGATGTGGCGTATTCCGTTTCACTCACGGCGGTATCAACCCTTTTAACGCCTTTGTTGACCCCGGGGCTTACTTATCTTCTGGCCGGTTCCGTAATAGAGGTCGATTTTTACGCGATGTTCCTGAGCGTCGTTACCATGGTCATAATCCCGCTTCTTCTGGGCTTTGCCGTTAGACATTTTTTCAGGAAGAAGATCGAAAGGGCGCTGGATATCTTTCCGGCTATTTCGGTGACCTTCATAGTATTTATCTGCGCTCTCGTAGTCGCGCTGAACAGGTCCCATCTCGGGAGGATAACCGGGCCGGTCCTTTTGGCCGTAGTTCTGCTTAATGTATGGGGGATGTTCTCAGGATACGGGACCGGGAAGATTGCCGGGTTCGCTCCTGAAAGAAAAAGAGCGCTCAGTATCGAAATAGGAATGCAGAACGCGGGTCTGGGAACCGTGCTCGCGCTGAAGCATTTCGGCCCCGAGGCCGCGGTTCCCGCGGCCGCTTTCGTGCTTGTATGTATATTTACTGCCTCGATCATGGCGGAATTCTGGAGAGGAAAGGCGACGGTACCGGAAAAGCTGTCAAGTTTAAAAGCCTGAAAGGGTTAAAAAAATTGAGCGGAACGCGTGAGCCGGTACGCGGCGCGGCAAGTAAAGGAGAGATATGGATAAATACGATCTGGTAGTTTTGGGAAGCGGCCCCGCGGGACAGGCCGCGGCCATCAGGGCGGCGGCTAACGGTCTCAGGGTGGCGGTGGTAGAGAAGAATATGGATAGTTTCGGAGGGGTTTGCGTGAACGAGGGGTGTATCCCGGCCAAATCCCTTATACACAGTTCCAGGGTTTTTTCGGATTCATTGAGGGAAGAGGGCCTTTTCCGCGGAGGCCTTTCGGGACCTTCGCCCGATATGGAATATTTAGTTAAGAAAAGCCTTTCCGCCACTAACGAGCTCAAAAAGGGGCTGGAATATATTTTCAAAAAGAACGGCATCGAGATCGTGACAGGCCGCGGAAGGGTATCCGGGCCCGGGTCCGTTACGGTAAACGGCCCGGACAACGGAGAGTTCGAAGTGGAAGGGAACAGACTGCTCATAGCCACCGGGTCTTCTCCCAGAGACCTGCCCGGTGTGCCTTTTGACGGGAGGTATGTTATATCGAGTTCCGAGGCTGTCAGGATGACCTCACTGCCGGATAAGGTGCTGATTGTCGGGAGCGGAGCGATAGGGATCGAGTTTGCCTCGCATTTCCGTTCTCTGGGGGCCGAGGTCACGGTTCTCGAGGCGGAGGACCGCATACTGCCTTTCGCGGACAGGGATATATCCGCGCGTCTCGCTTCCGTACTTAAGAAAAAGGGCGTAAAGATACATGTTTCCTCTTCTGTCGAAAATGTGGAAACGGGTTCCGGCAAAGTGGTGGCAACCTGCAGGTTCAAAGGAGGTGAAGAGTCCCTGAGCTTTGACAGGGTGCTTGTATGCATAGGACGAACCCCAAATACCTCGGATATCGGTCTTGAAAAAGCGGGGATAACCACCGATGACAAGGGATATATAACGGTTGACGATAACATGCTGGCGGACGGTGACAGTGTCTACGCGGCCGGCGATGTCATACCCGGTCCCATGCTTGCGCATTGCGCCAGTTCGGAGGGGGAGATAGTGGCTGACCACGCCTCCGGGAATCCCACTTCTCCCATAGACTATTCCTGCGTGCCTAATGTGGTATATTCCCATGTTGAATATGCCGGAGTCGGTCTTACCGAGGAAGAATGTTCGAAGCGGGGTATGGATTTCAGGGCGGGGAAGTCTTTCTTTAAGGCTAACGGCAGGGCCGTAGCAAATAATGAAAAGGACGGATTCATCAAAGTGATATCCGATGCCGGCGGGAACGAGATACTGGGCGCCCATATACTGTGTTCGTGCGCTTCGGAGATCATACATGAGTTCGTGCTTGCGAAAAGGACCGGACTTTCGGCCAGGGATATAGCCGATTCCGTGCACGCGCATCCTACTTTCTCGGAATCCTCGATCAACGCCTGTTGGACAGTAGCCTGAAGACCGGTCTTTGCGTGATGCGTTCTTGAGAGGAACCGTGATGACGAGTGCCCCCTGTGAGGGAGGAACCGCGTACATACGGTCCCTCTGCGAAACCCCTTGCCTTATATTTTTTGTAATAGTAATATATAATATATCTTGTGCATAACACGGTTTAATGTCCGGAACGGAAACTATGCGTAAAAAAGCCCTTTTATGGAAAAAAGATCAGAAAGATACCGTATTGTGCGGTTTATGCGGCCACAGGTGCGTTATAGCTCCGGGGGACTTCGGTTTTTGCGGTATGCGCGAGAACATACGGGGGGAGCTTTATACATACGCTTACGGAGAGGTCATTGCCAACCATGCCGATCCCATCGAAAAGAAACCCTTATATCACTTTCTGCCGGGCTCCGGAGCCTATTCCATCGCGACCATCGGGTGTAATTTCAGATGTTCTTTTTGTCAGAACTGGCGGATATCACAGCTTTCGGTACGGAACGACCAGGTTGACGGTTACGAGCTTTCGCCTGAGGAAGTGGTGAGAGAGGCAGTTAAGAACCGCTGCTCTTCCATAGCCTATACTTATACCGAGCCTACGATATTTTTCGAGTACGCTTACGATATTTCGAAGTTATCGGGGGAAAAGGGGCTGCGTAACATATTCATAACGAACGGTTATATGACCCCTGAAGCCGTTGCCCTGATAGCCCCTTACCTCGATGCCGCCAATGTTGACCTTAAATTTTTCAGTGACAAGACTTACAGGAAGCTCTGTGGAGCGAAGCTTGGACCCGTTCTGGATTCGATAGCGGAGCTCCACAAGAACGGTATCTGGGTCGAGGTGACAACTCTGGTAGTGCCCGGGGAGAACGATTCGGAAAGCGATCTCAGGGGCATAGCTTCGTTCCTTGCGGGCGTATCCCGGGATATCCCCTGGCATGTCAGCCGTTTCCATCCGGACTACAAGGTCATGGATAAATACCCGACCATGAACGAAACGCTTTTGAAAGCGAAAGAAATAGGCCTCTCCGAGGGGCTTAAATATGTATACATCGGGAATACGGCAGCTGATAACGATACTTACTGTCCCGGGTGCGGGGAAAAACTTATAGCCCGGGGCGCTTTTTCGGGAGAGGCCGGGCCCGCTTTTGACCCGGAAGGAAAATGTGCCTCGTGCGGTGAATCGATAGCCGGCGTATGGAAGTGACCGGCGAGGGATTGGAGGCTTTTAAGCCATCAGATGTCGGCCTTCGGCCCTGTCCCTAATAGATAGTTCTGGGGTTATTGGAGTGTGGTAATAAGGAAAAAGTAAAAAGGAAAAAGGAAAAAATATAGGTGGTTCTGGGATTAGCGTGTAGCGTACAGCTTTTAGCGTTTACGGTTGCTGAGGTATCGGGTATCGGGTGGCGGGTATCGGGTGTCGGGTGTCAGGTGGCGGGTATCGGG
>WJMG01000079.1 GCA_014728075.1 Candidatus Omnitrophota bacterium
ATAAGGAAATGAACGGCCCTGAAGGTCACGAAAGAAAGACCAATGGGAAAAATTATTTGGGGAGCGTCGAAAAAGGAAACTCCCAGGCGGGCTTCCAGAAAAAGGTCCGTTCTTTCCGCCAGAAAAGAATAATATTTGAAAAAACACAGGTTGATCACGAGAAAAGCCGCTACCGCTCCTCTGCGACGGCCTATCCGGAAAGCGGCATAGGCCAGGGCGCTGAGAAGCAGGTAATACAGCGAATACACGGGGCTGAAAAGCGCTATAAAAAAAAGGGATCCGGTCAAAAGAAAAAGGACCCTTTCCCGGGCTCTCCGGAAAGACCAGTAAACATACAGGACCGCCGCGGACAATATGAAGGCACTCAACATCAACGGCCCTCCCTCACGGCCCCCAGAAGGGCATACGCGATCCGTTCGGCCTGTTCTTCCGAAAGGCCGTCGTACATCGGAAGCTGTATATTGCGCCTGAACAGGCTGCTTGCGCAGGGACATGGACGGCCCGGCCATAGGGCGGCGCAATCGTCGGTTATCTCTTCTCCTATACCGGAATCTATACCTTTTCTCCGCAGGCTGTCCCTTACCTCCGCTGCGGATACCTCCCCGGGAAGAGTAACAACATAGAAATAATAATTTCTCGAGGCCCCCGGCGGGACCCGTTGAACACCGGCCGCGGGAGGGATAATAGAATCATATCTCCGGGCCGCCAGAGCTCTTGCCTCCTCACGGCGGCCGAGTGCCTCAAGCTGTTTTAATGCTATCCCCGCCTGAACACCGTCAAAACCGAAACTCCGTGACCTTCTCCGGGCCTGTATTTTCCAGTAAAGCCTCCTTCCCCGCTCGGAAGTGAAAAAGGCCGTGAGAACAGGAAAAAAAGGGCTTCGTGAAACGGATTCCTGAAAAGAGGCGAAAATGGCTTTTGACAGGACCCTGCCGATATGCGCGGACCGCGAGGCTGCCCTTTCCCTCAGTGAACACGAGACGGCAGGGTCTTTCAGGACAATGGCTCCTCCCCCTAAAGCGTTGACCGGCTTGGAAAGTTCAAAACTGAAAAAGGCGCCGTCACCGAAGGTACCCGTCTTTCTTCCCTCGTATTCGGCGCCCATCGTGTGCGCGCAATCTTCTATCACCTTTATGCCTTCAGAACGGGCTATACCGCAGACTTCCTTGATCCTGCAGGGAACACCGAACATATGCGCGGCGATCACGGCCTTTGTTGACGGCGATATCCTTTCACGGAAAGAATCGGGTGAAATGTTGAAGGAGGAAGGCTCGCAGTCCGCGAAAACCGGCACAAGGCCCAGGCCCTTAATTATGGGCACCAGATCTTTCAGCGTGTACGCCGGCAGAACGACCTCGTCACCCGCTTCCAGCTGAAGAGAGGACAGAATGAGCCTCATAGCCTCCCTGCCGGAGGAAACGGCTACGACATTTTCGGCGCCCAGAAAATCGGCAAGAGACCGCTCAAAAAGCCGGACATGTTCTTTCCGGCGGCCGGACCCGGCAAACACAAACTTCAGGATATCAGCCGATTCCCCGGGATAGAACCTGGCGCACCTTCGCCTTATCACGCGGTACCCCCGATGAACTCCAGAAGCTTTTGAACGGTAATGCCGGAAGAAAACTTGTCGCCCCAGCATCCGCGGCACCGCTTAAGCGACTTCATGTACTTGCGGAATTCCGCCATCTTTCCCGAAGACCACAGGGGCATGAACCCTTCCTCGAGAATGTTCCCCTCTTTGCGTCCGTATTCAGCGCACGGGTACAGGTTCCCGGCACAGTCTATGTCGGCGAAAAATGTGCCGGCCAGACAACTATAGCTTTTTGCGGGCCCCTCTCCGAAGAGGATATCCGGAAGCGCTTTGTGGTATTCCGTGGCCAGAAAAGGATAAGAAGTGAGAAGTTTATTATAAAGGGAGCTGAAAGCTTTGCGGTCCGAGGGACGGGGCTTGCACTCTCGGGGAACTTTATAGGTACCGTCCCGGCTCTGCATTATGGGCTTGAAGATTATCTCGTCCACCCTTCCGTACCAGGCCCTGACGAATTCCTGTATGTCCAGGTAGTTCCCGGAGTGGACCAGGTGCCTGGCGATGACCCGGGGACGCTTGCCTCTCCGGTCTTCCCTTATACGCGCGATACCTTTGCTCAATCGGTCGTAAAGGCCCTTATACCCTCTGATCTTATCGTGCGAATAAGGGTCTTTGCTGTCAATACTGACGGTTACGGTATCGACGCGGTTCCTGATCAATACCGGAGCTTTTTCCTGAAGTTCACCGCCGTTGGTGGAAATATTCACGAGCAACCCGCGCTTTTTGGCCGCGGCGATAAGCTCCTCGAGATCGTGCATGAGCAGAGGTTCGGCGCCGCAAAAGCTCAAAAGCCAGACTCCGGCGCCCGCAAGCTCTTCGATGACCCGCAGCTTGTCCTTTGTGCTCAGCTCATTACCGGCAAGAGGGTCCGCTCGCCAGTATCCGCAGAACGGGCATTCGGCATCGCATCTCGCGCTGGCGTTGAATACTGCTCCGAGAGGCCCTCTCGAAGGCTTCCCGCCGGTCTTGTAGGTCCTGATGTTGTCTATAAAAGCAGGCAGGAACCTCGTAAAGCCCCTGCCGTACTTCGTCCAGATCCTTAAAAACTCGTTTTCCTGCATTACCTCTATAACCTTTAATCATATTGGAGAGGAAGGAAAAATTTACAATTTACAAGAAAAAGCAAACCTTTTCGGAACAATATTGACAACTATAAAAACCTATCCGGTTGGTTTTATTCCAGAAAATACCTTATCCTTTTTCCTTATTTTAGGCGTTTCCGCCTAAAATAACTCCCCCTGGCCGTCTTTTCTGCCTGCTTTACCCATGTACTCGTACGCCTCTTCCGTAAGTTCCCGGCCCCGGGGAGTCCGGCGGATGAAACCTATTTTCAGAAGGTACGGCTCGACCACATCCTGAATAGTATCCGTCTCCTCGTTGAGAGAAGACGAAATAGCGTCTATGCCCACGGGGCCGCCCTTGTAAATATTGCATATCATTTCGAGCAGCCTGCGGTCTATCCTGTCGAGGCCTTTTTCGTCGATGCCGTGGCTGGCCAGGGCCTTTACCGTAGCTTCGGCCGTTATGCAGCCGTCCGACTTCACTTCCGCCCAGTCCCGGACCCGTCTCAGGAGCCTGTTAGCTATACGGGGAGTCCCCCTGGAACGGCCGGCTATCTCTAAAGCCCCGCCGTCCTCTATCGGTATTCCCAGGAGCCCGGCGGACCTTTTAATTATGACCTCGAGATCCCCGGGGTCGTAGAATTCCAGGTGAAAATGGAGCCCGAACCTGTCGCGCAGCGGCGAGCTCAACAGCCCGGACCTTGTGGTAGCCCCTATCAGGGTAAACCTTTTAAGGTTGAACTTCACCGTTTTCGCGTAAGGCCCTTTATCGACCATAAAATCGATCTGGAAGTTCTCCATGGCCGGATAAATGAATTCCTCTACCACTTTTGAGAGCCTGTGTATCTCGTCGATAAAAAGCACATCCCCCTCGGAAAGATTGGTCATTATCCCTATAAGGTCACCGGCCCTGTCTATGGCGGGTCCACTCGTGGATGTCAATTTGGTGCCCATTTCGTTGGCGACGATGTTAGCCAGAGAAGTCTTTCCAAGTCCCGGAGGCCCCGAAAGAAGAAGATGCTCCATGGGCTCACCCCTTTTCTTAGCCGCCTGAATAGCTATTTTCAGGGATTCGGAAACGGACGGCTGCCCGATAAAATCGTCCAGCATCCGGGGCCGGAGAGAAAGGTTCATTATAACATCGTCTTCAGTCTCCGCTCCCCTTACATCGCTGTCCGGCTCGTCTATATATCGTTCCCTCTTATCTTCACTCATATTATCTCCCCGATGCCCATAGCCGAAGAAAAAAGTTCCAGGTTAAAAGAAAAAAATCATTGTGTTCTCTCGAATTATATCTTCAGGCACTTCCTGTATATTTTTCTCTCTTCATTTCCCTTGCAGCGCTTTAGCGCTGCGCCTTCTCCCTGTACACCTCGTTCAAAAGGTCCTCGCTGCTCTTCATGCCGGGATTCCTCTTAAGCGCCTTATTTACCATCTCTTCGGCTTCTCCCTTCTTGTACTGCAGCTGCAGGAGAATAGCCATCGCTTCTTCAGCTATTCCGTGTGTTTCCCTGGTGACCTTGATATCTTCGTCCCTTATGAGACCGTACTTGCCTACGCTGCCTTTAAGTTTCGCGACTATCTCCGCCGCTTTGCGGGAACCTATTCCGGGAAGTCCCTTAAGAAAGACTTCGTTCCCGGAATCTATAGCGCCCGCTATCACGCTGAACGGTTCCGCCAAGGCTTTGCATGCGGCCTTTGGCCCGATACCGGAGACGGAAATGAACTTTTCGAAGAACTCCTTCTCTACGCTATTCTGGAAACCGATAAGGACAGGGATACCGCTGGACTGGGTTATCTGCAGGTAATGGTAGGTCACAAGCTCCGTTTCCCCGTCAAGCCTGCCTTCGTCCTCCAACGCGCTCATTACCGCCCGGGGAACGAGCACTTCATAGGATATGCCGCCGGCCCTTATATACAAGGACCCTTCTGTTCTGTCGGTCACCTCGCCTTTTATCTTTGCTATCATACCCTTTAACCCTTTAACCTTTTGACCTTCTCACCCTTTACCCCCTCGATGTACACATAACTCACGGCAATGGCAAGAGCATCGCTCACATCAAAAGGCTCGGGAGCTTTATTAAGCCCCAGCATGGACTTTACCATTCGCTGCACCTGATGTTTTCCGGCCCTTCCGTTGCCTGTTACGGCTTTTTTTATGCGTGTAGCCGCGTAGCTTTCAAGCCTGACGCCCCCCATGCCGGCCGCGAGGCATACGACGCCCCGCGCGTGCCCCATAAGGATCGATGTGGTCGGATGTTTATAATGGGAATAGAGCTTTTCAAGGACCAGTACATTAGGCCGGAACTCCTCGATAACATCCGAAAGGTGCGTATATATATCCGAAACTCTTCTCGAGATACCGTCTTCGGGAGATGTCCTGATGACCCCTGCCTCAAGCAATCGGATCATTTCCGGCCTGTCCGTTTCTATAACACCGTATCCCGTACGGTTCAAGCCTGGATCGACTCCGAGTATTCTCATAATTAGAGCAGGTTTAGGTTGAGGTTTAGGCTGAACCTGGAACTAAGCCTAGACCTGTGATTTATTCCTCTATCCGGCTCAATATTTCATCCGGAATATCAAAGTTGGAATAGACATTCTGCACATCGTCGTTATCTTCCAGGTCCTCGATAAGCCTCAGCAGCTTTTTTGCCGTCTCGGTGTCCTCGACCCTGACCGTGTTCTTGGGCACCATCGCGAGTTCGCCCGACTCGACCTTGACCTCTTTGTCGGAAAGACCGGTCCTGACCTTATCGAAGTCCTGAGGAGCGCATGTTACCTGATAAAAATCCTCGTCGGAAGTTAAGTCCTCCGCCCCGGCCTCAAGCGCTATATCAAGCAGTTCGTCTTCCCTGGCGTCCTCTTTCTTCACCAGGAAGATACCTTTTCTCTCGAACTGAAAAGCTACTGACCCTTCGCCTGCCATATTACCGCCTCGCTTGGTGAAAATACTTCTTACTTCACTCGTAGTCCTGTTCCTGTTATCCGTAAGACCTTCGACGATTATGGCCACTCCCCCCATAGCGTATCCTTCAAAGGAAACATTCTCGTAGGAAACGCCTTCCAGCTCACCCGTGCCTTTTTTGATGCCCCTTTCTATGTTATCCGAAGGCATGTTGGCGTCTTTAGCTTTCTGTATGGCCAGTCTGAGACGCGGGTTGGCGTCAGGATCGCCTCCCCCTTCTCTTGCCGCGACCGTTATCTCTCGTATAAGCTTCGTGAAAAGCTTGCCTCTTTTGGCGTCAGCGGCGCCCTTCTTATGTTTGATACTGGCCCACTTATTGTGACCGGACATAAAACCTCCATGTTAACCATAACAGTCTAGACTGTCGATGTATTATTCTTCTTCCGCTTTATGTTTCTTCGGGCTCTGCTCGATTATCTTCTGAGCCACATTCGAGGGCACCTGCTCGTAATGCGAAAAGCTCATCGTATAGGTAGAGCGCCCCTGGGTTATTGATTTCAACTCGTTGGCGTACTTGTACATCTCCTCAAGCGGTATCTGAGCCTTGACCACCTGCATGCCCGCTTCGGAATCCATGCCCTGGACCCTTCCTCTTCTGGTTGACAGAGAACCGGTAACATCCCCCATGTTCTCTTCGGGTATGGAAAGCTCAACGCTCATTATGGGCTCGAGCAGGCAGGGTTTGGCCTTTTCGCAGGATTCCCGGAAAGCGTGCGCGGCGGCGATCTGGAAAGCTATATCTTTCGAATCGACCGGATGGGTCTTACCGTCGTATACGGTCACCCTGACATCCACTACCGGGAAACCCGCCACTATGCCTTCGGCCATAGCGCTGAGCACGCCTTTTTCACAGCTGCCGAGAAACTGTTTCGGAATGGCCCCGCCTACTACCTCGTCCACGAACTCAAAGCCTTCGCCCCTCGGCATGGGCTCTACACGCATCCATACCTCGGCGAACTGCCCGGCCCCGCCGGACTGTTTCTTATGACGGTATTTGGAATCGCCTTTGCCCGATATGGTCTCCTTGTAGGCCACTTTAGGGGTTCCGATATCCACCTCTACGCCGTAGCGGTCCTTCATCCTGTTTATCATCGTCTTCAGATGGAGTTCTCCCATACCCGAGATAACGAGTTCGTGCGTGGCGGGGTCCCTGACCGACTTGAAAGCCCCGTCCTCCGCCGAGAGCTTCGCGAGGACATCCGATATTTTGTCCTCGTCCGACCGGCTCTTGGGTTTGATGGAAAAACTTATCGCCGGTTCGGGAAAATTGATCGGTTTGAATTTAACGGGATCCTTCTCATCCGCCAGTGTATCCCCCGTGGAAGTGTCTTTGAGTTTCGCTACCGCCACTATATCACCCGCCGTCGCCGAATCGGTGTTGTTCTGGTCTTTTCCTTTAAGGAAGAACAGCTGGCCTATCTTCTCGGAGGCCTCTTTATTGATGTTCCTGGCGGACATATTGGAAGCGGCCTTGCCTCTGACGACCTTGAATATGGTTATCTGACCCGCGTATGGATCGGATATCGTTTTAAATACCCTCGCGGCGAACGGGCCGTCCTCCTTGACCTCGATCTCTGATCTTTCGCCGTCTTCGCCTTCCGGCTGCACTTCGGGGGCCGGCCTGTCCGCGGGCGAAGGCATATAATCCCTTATCTTTGCCATTACCTCTTC
The DNA here is from genome assembly GCA_014728075.1 of Candidatus Omnitrophota bacterium. Classification (GTDB taxonomy): domain Bacteria; phylum Omnitrophota; class Gorgyraeia; order Tantalellales; family Tantalellaceae; genus WJMG01. Next base: position 7,289 of record WJMG01000079.1, read on the forward strand.
CACGCCTATCTCTTTTTCGGCGGAAGCGGGAATAACGGGTATCACCTTTCCCTCTATTACGGCGGACCTGAACGCTTTGCCCAGGTCCTCAGGCGAAAGTTCGCCTTCTTCCAGGTATTTTTCCAGAAGCGCGTCGTCCGATTCCGCCACCCCTTCGGTGAGTTCGCCGGAAAGCGTTTCAGCCTTTTCCTTATCCTCTCCCTGAAGGGAGTCAAGGCCCGTTTTTGTAACAAGGTTGGCCATTCCGGAAAAAGACGCGCCGGAACCGTTGGGATAGCATACCGCGACGCAATTTTTCCCGAGGCTTTCCTTTATAGCGGCCATCGTCTTTGAAAAATCGGCGTTGTCCTTATCCATTTTATTTACAACGATGAACCCGGGCAGGCCTTTTTCCTGGGCCATTTTCCAGAACTTATTGGTGCCTACCTGTACACCGGCCGTGGCATCCACCAGAAGAACGGCAGCGTCAGCCGCGCTTATACCCGCGGCCACCTCTCCTATGTAATCCAGGTATCCGGGCGCGTCAAGAAGGTTCACCTTTACGCCGTCCTTTTCGTACGAAGAAACCGACAGGTTGATCGAATTCTTTCGCTCTTTTTCGTCTTCGTTGTAATCGGAAACAGTGGTGCCCTCGTTAACGCTCCCTTTCCGGGCTATCGCGCCCCCCTTGAAAAGCAGGTTCTCGATCAGAGTTGTTTTCCCCGCTCCGGAATGCGAGATAAAGACCATGTTACGGATATCTTTCGTTGAAACTGCCACTGGAATACCTCCTTGGATTTAGTAAAACAAAAAATCTTTTCCGGGACGCGGACCGTCCCGGAAGGCAAGTCTATGAATAACAATATTAATATTATATTGGAGGCCGGAAGTTTGTCAATGGAATTCGGAAAGCAAAAGCATCGATGTTAGAGCCTGAAGACACACTCTGGACATCAATGGCGGATACTTCCCGCCGTGCCCGACTATATAGCCCAGAGCAATAAAAGACCAAAGGCTATCGGAACGAAACTTACTTTCCGGTAAAAGACCTTGGGCTTCTCCTGCCATCTCTCAAGCATTTTTTTGCTTTTCTCAAGGCCGATAATGAAGGTCAAAGCTCCTGCCGCTACGGCTATTATGCCCATGGTCATCACTATCCACGGGACCATGCAGTCGGATGCGGCCAGTATAAAGACCGTGCCTACGATTATCCTGATAGCTCCGAGAAAATATATCCTGTTGCCTTCTTTCCAGAACGACTGAAGGTCTCTGGCCGTTTCCGGCTTGAGCATTATCACTATCCCGGCTACAGCCATAACGATAGCTGCTAATTTAGCCAAACCTACCATTTGTCCTCCTTTGTGAACGATCCTCTCGTAATATTATATATCGAAAATCCCTGAAAACAAGAACGCCCGAAAATATTTTTCCGGAACTTAGCGCAAAAAAGCTTATTCGGTTGTCTTTGCGGACACCGTATTCAGAAAAGCTCAAAGCCTCTTGCCCAACTGATAGGCCTTTTCAAGCACCCTGCCGGGGGGTCTGCGC
>WJMG01000080.1 GCA_014728075.1 Candidatus Omnitrophota bacterium
AAATAAAGTACCCTCCCTCGTCGCCCGTACGACACATTTTTTTATCTGCTCCCCGTAGAAAACTATTCTTCTCTGGGCCACTTCAACATCTTCGCGCGCCAGCCTGAGCATTTCCCGGGCGATACCGGTCTCTCTGTCGAAGGCGGCCATCCTTGTCTCGCGTTCATAAAACACCCTCTCAAGTGCGGCTTCAGCTTCCGTCTCCGCGGCGAGGGCCAGCTCCATGCGGGACCTCGCGGCGTATTCTTCCATCAAAGCGGAATTGTAAGCTGCTTTAACGGCGCTATACTCTCTTTCAGAAACAGCGTCACGGGCTAAGAGTTTTGCCGCCATTTCAAGTCGTTTTTTCAGCAAAGCGCTCCTTCTCGCCGCGATAAAAGCGTCTTCTTTCCTCGCTTCGTGAAGCACCCTCGCTTCCGCCAGAGCGGCTTCGGCGTCTTTTAAAAGCGCCGGATATTCTGTTTCCATATATTTTGATCTCCCGCTTCTGGCGGACGCTAGAAGCGAAATGGCCTCAGCGACCCTGCGCCGTGACTCGCAAAGGCCTTCCTCCGCCTGTCTCTTCATGTCAAGAAGGACGGAATCGTCAAACCGGGCGATAACATCGCCTTTACTTACAGAGGTGCCTTCTGGAAGTATCTCTTTTATCGGGACTCCTCTGCTGCCCTGCCGCGCCCCGAATCCCGTACGCACATCCGCGGTTATAACTGCTTCTTTATCTACCTGTATTTCCGGCTGCGGCCTGAAAAGCATGGAATCCCGGTCTACTACCCTCACAACCTCCTGGCCGTGGGCGACCGAAAGCCCGGGGCCGATAACCGTTTCCTGGGCCGGTTTCAAAGGTATCGTAAAGAAATACACTCCTGTCACATCCGAATGGACCACGATACCCGGCCTGGAAGCGTATATTACACATCTCTTTATACTTTCCTCAAGCAGCTCGAGTTTCTTCTCCTGCAGCTCGAGTTTATCTTTTGCCGCCGAAAGGTCGTTGTTCGCTCTTTCCATAATGCCTTCAAGCCGGCGTGTCTCGCGCGCGAACAGAGCTTTTAAAAGTTTGTGTTCGGCCCTGGCCTCCTCCAGCGTCCGTGCTATCCCGGCTCTTTGGGCATGAGCTTCGTGCATTTTCCTGACGGCATCGTCCCTTAGCTCCATCGCCCTGTTCACCTCGAATTCCGAGACAACATCCTGTTCGTACAAGGCTTTCACCATTTTAAGGTACTCCTCGGCCAATCGAACATTATCTTCCGCGGCCTCGATCCGGGTATCCGTCTGACGGAGCATTTTCTCTGCCGTTCTTATTTTCTTTACCGCCGCTTTGCTGTCTTCCTGGTACTGCAGGACTACGGCTTCTTTATGTCTCCCGGCTTCTTTTATTGTTTCTTCGGCTAAAACTATGCCCCTCCTGGTCTCGTTTGCCGCTCTTATCTCTTCTTCCCGGGCCCTTTCCAGCGGCGTCGAGTCGAACTTGACCAGCCAATCTCCTTTTTCTACTTCGTCTCCCTCGGCCCTTACGCGTTCGATCGTATAACGGCCGATACCCGCGACCGGTCTTATGTCGCACTCCACCGTCTCCGCGTTCCTGGAGATCTCACCCCTGCCGCTGAAATCCTCGAAAACCTGCTCAATGTTACTCTCGAGCTGGGTAAAAGACAATGCTCGTTCACCGGACGCTTTTCCGGTTTCGCCCGGTAAAAGTGCTTCTCGTTCCCGGGATATTCCTTCGGGTTCCCGTTCCGCACCCTCCGTCTTTTCTTCCGCGGGCCCCGTCGGTGCCTGACGGTCTTCTTTTCGGCTTTCTTCCCGCGTTCCGATATCCGGGATAATTTGTTCTTCTTCCTCTTTCTCTTCGTCTCGGCCGCCATCCGTTCCCGCTCTCCGGGCGGGTTCTTCCGATATCGCCGTCCGTCCCGGCACCCATTCTCCGCTTCCCGCGGCGGTCCTCGAAAAAGCGAAAATGTTGTGCGATACGCTGCTCAAACTAAGGGGGTCGGCCTTCTTTAGCCGGCTTTCTGTCTTTACCTCCCCTTCCCTCATCCTGACATTGAAAGTGGTTATCTCGTCCTGCTTCTGGGGCCCGCTTTTGGCGGAGAAAACCTTTCTGCCGTCCGGGCCGTAAATAGTTACGGTCTCTCCCTCACTGTTCAGGCCTTCGGGAACGATAATCATTATGCCGGAAAAACGCCGCAGGTCCTCTTCGGCGATGTCGTCTCCCGAAAATATTATCCTTATCTCCTCCCCTTTTCCGAGAAAAATATCTTTACCCCCGGAACATTGCCTTATGCTGTACCTCTTTCCACTTGAATCCGCCAGGCTGTAGTCCGCGAGGTTGACCGTCCCGTCGCTGAAGTTCCTGATGTGTATGAAGTCTACGGGGTCCTGCTTGCTCTTCTTCTCTTCTTTCGTCTGGCGGGGGACGCCCATAGGCGCCATGTGTTCCATGTGAGCGGCTATGGCCGTAATTACAAGCGCCGGGCCTTCCTGACGGCCTTTGGCTTCGCGCGGACCTCGCCTGTCAGGAACCTCCTCTAATTCCGGTCCCTCCAGTATCCTGTCCGGCCCGTGGGGTATCCTTTCGCTTTCAGGCATTCCCTCCGGTATTACCGGCTGCACCCCGGCTGACCCGGGAACGACAAAAGCTTTTTCTTCCCTCCGCGGAGCCCCGATCAGTTCAGCGGTCCGGTCGATCCCTATAAGCTCGTTAAGCATGTTAACCGCCCTGGCATAAGCTATGTTCAACCGGATGTTGGCCCTGAAATACCTGAACTTAAGGTCCTCGTATTCCTCCACCAGCCTCCGGATATCGCGAACGGTAGTGTTGCCTCCCACGATGTGGTCGGCCATCCTCTGGCTCAATACATGTTCCATCCTCGCGGAAACGGCTTGCATTATCCTGTGCAGTCTCTCCGCTTCCCTTATTGAAGAATCAAGCTCGTTGAAGACCAGGGTCCTCTCGTAGCTCATTTGCCTCACTCTGTTCAACTGGGCGTCTTTATATCTCTCCTGTTCTATCCTCGCAAGCCTTGCCCTGATCGTTCTTCCGCTTCCGATTATTCTGGTAGCCGCGGAAAGCATGAAACCCGGGCCATCGCTGTTCGGGTTCCAGGTCGATATCTCGGCGCCCAGGCTCGGAAGCACGGACCATAGCGCCTGCTCTTCCCTGAGACCGGCTCTTTCGGCCCTGTTACGCAAATGGCGCAGCGTTCTGTCCCTTTCAGTGTTTTTCCCCTCCCGTAGGCTCTCTTCAAGCGCGCTCCTGTCCGGATAGTCTTCCATTCGGCGGGTCAGGTAAGAGAGGTCTATATCCAGTCCTGTTTTCGACTGCAGAAGTATGGCCATCTCTCTCATCCCCTGCTGGAATATCTGCTCGGCGTTCAGCAAAGCTATTCTGGCCCGTTCCAACTCTATTTTGGCGGCGTCGAGTTCAACCCCGCTTCTCATGCCGTGTCCGTCCTCATCCCCTCCGGCCAGACCGCTCAAGGCCCTTACTACCGCTTCCCTTTCCGAGACGCGTACAGAGGCCGCGGCGTAAGTAGCGTAAAGGTCCATTATCCTGCGCCGCGCGTTCTCCATGGTCAGACCCGCCATTATCTCTTTATCCTCTATCTCGAGCTCGGCTATAGCGGCCTGGTTTACCCGGGGACGGAATGTCCAGGAAAGTTTTATGCCGGGTTCCGGACCGGAACCGTCGGTGTATACGGTGCCCAGGTTCATCTCCTGTTCGAACATGCTGGCGAAAGAAGAAAGTTTTTTCATTTCCCGCGCTATCTCGACATCCAGGCGGGCCATGGCGTCTTCCGTCCTATCGCCTATACGCGACATGGCCTCTTCCATGCTTACCGTTTCCGTCTTCTGTTGCGGTCTTTCTTTTACTTCGGATTCGTCTATATCCAGCACCGCGAGCAGTATCCGTATCCCGGCCAGATTGTTCTCCGCCTGGTCCTTGACCTCCCGAAGCTCTATTCTACGGGTCTTTAGCCTTTCCAGTTCTCCCCGTCCGATCAGGTCATCCTCGTGCGCGCTCAGGACCTTTAACCGCCGTTCACACAAAAAGAGGCCTCTCTCGGCCAGGTCGACCCTCTTACGGGCAAGCCGGTATAAGGCAGTGACGCTCCGTTTCTGCCGCTCAGCGATCTCTTCGGCCCTTCGCATCATCATATCCTGCCTTCTGGATTCCTGGACGGCCAACCCGCTCATAACGCTTCTCTTCTCCTGTCTGAACCGCGCGCCGGTAAGGAAACCGGGAAGGTTCAATGGTCCCAGGAATTTCCAGTCAAGCAGCGAATCCGGCGGTTTAGGGAATATCATTACGGGGGTCCCGCTCGCAAAAGGAGAGACCGATATCACAAGGCTGAACTGATTTCCTTCCTTTATTATGGCTACCGACGACAAAGCGTAGCCCCTTCTTTCAGCCCTGTGTATACCTATTTTGAGGGCTTCGTCACCCGTTCTGTAATCGATCAGCATCTCTCCCGCTTTCCTGCCCTGGGTATCGGCTACCGCGACTATATACCTCAGCGAGATATCTCCGGCACTCATACCTTCGGTATCGATCTTCCTTCTCCGTCGGTCTATTGCCTGCATTCTGCCGTCACGGTGGACCCTGGCGCGCGAACCGCTGGGGATACTTTTAATGTCGCTTGAAACGACCTTCTGGCCGTCGAGCGCGAACTGTCCTATGTAATCACCCTTGGAGTTCCTTACTGCCACTACGCGTATCTCTCTTTGACCGGTAACGGTAAGGCCCGTCCTGACATTGTCGGCCGCGAGCTCGTTATCCGGGCCGATGGTCACCATTGAACCCTCCTGCACCATACCCACTGTACTCGAGATAACAAAATTGCCCTCCATGCTCTCTTTGAGCGTATCGAGCATCGTCTCAATATCCGCGTTGGTTATGTTGTCTACCAGCACTTCGTCCGTATACTCCAGAGCAAGGATATCCCTCAAATTGTTGCGCGCCATCTTGAGTTGGAGCAGCACGCTCTTCCTCTCAAGGACCAGTCTTCTCTTTTCACTCTCAAGGCTTTTTATTTCCAGTCCCGTCGCTGACGGGTCCGAGCGCAAAGCGTCTATCCTCTGCTGAAGGTCTCTTTCCAGGACCTCCAGGTTCCCGTACTTTTCCATAAGGGAATGGATGGTTACCAGCTGCCGGGCGATATCAACCTGCAGATCTCTCTCGGCAAGCTTGAGCTTGATCAGTGAGGAGAGCACGAACTCCTCTCCGGCTTCTCGCTTTTCCCTTTTCCCGGGATTGTTCAAAGGTATGTTAAGCGTCACGCTCAGACCTGAATTGTTAAGCAGATTCGCGGAGCCTGCATTACCCATGTTCAGTATATCGCCGTCTATCCCCAGAGTAGCGCCCACGGTCACTATCGGTCTGAAGACCCTTACTTCGTCCCTGGCCATGTTACGGGCTATTTCCACATCCTTTTCCGCTGGGCCGAGCCTCCCTCTTTCACAGGCCACCAGGAACATGTCGACAATCGACGGACCCGTTATCGAATACGGGGCGTTGTCCAGCGCGGCCGTTATCAGGGGAATACGGCGTTCGAAAGCTTTTCTCTTTTCACGCGGACGGCCCTCTTCGGGCATTTCAAGCACGGGAACGATCGCCGATATTTCCCGGATCATCCTCATGACTTCCTCGTGACTTTTGGCCCGGTGCCTGATAAAATTCCCCAGGGTGCGCCGTCCGTCTCGGATCTCGCCGACAAGATGTCCCAGCCTCCGGCGCTCTTCCACCGAAAGGTTATCTCTTATATACGCGGAAAGTTCGTCCGCGGACCTCCTGTGTCCCGTCGGAAGATCCTCGACCTTTTCCCTGTAAGCGGACACTTCCTCGATATAGGCGTCGATCTGTCTTTCGCTCATGGGTATTATAAGACCGGGAAAATATCTTCTTACCCAGCTCCAAACTTTTTCGGCATGCTCGAAATCCTTCTTTCTGAAATGCGATCTATAGATCTCCATGATGCGTATTATTTCTTTGAGCTGCTTCTCGTCGTATCCGTCAAGTTCCATACGGGTGGTCCCTTCGGCTTTCGCCCTGAAGACCTGGGCCCTTACCAGAAGACCTCGGGAAAGCTCTCTCGCGATACGGGCGTCCTTAGCGCTTTCCATGGCCCTGAGCAGCTGCGCGAGATCGCCCAGCCCGGCGTCGCGCCTGGCCTTCAGGCCTTCGACCCTTAAAAGAGCCTCTTTCTCAATAGCGGCCCTCTCTTTCTGTTCCGCTGCCAGGGCATCGATGGTATCCTGCGCCCTTGCGGCCATAGTGTACTGCATCCGCTCGAGGATCTTATATTCATCTATGGCTTTCAAATACAACAGCAGGTCCTCACGCACGGCCTTTTCCCTTCCCGCGTCGCCGAAGACGATCCTCGCCCTAACACCCAGAAAACTCGGATCCCTCAGGTTGTCGTAGAGTACCCTCCTCAGGATATCCTCTTCCCATACGGCGGTTATGTTAAGGTTCAGCCGTTCGAAAATGTTCGCGGGGATCCGCCCGCGGAAGGCTTCTATCTCTTCCGACTTCCTGGCCAGTACCAGGGCGAGGTAACGGTCCATATCGGCGTCAACCCCGTAAAGAAGATCTCTTAAGGCGTCCGGATCGTACTCCCCGCCGTCCAGATCCAGGTCCGTCGCCTGGGGAAGGCCCATTATATATTTAAGTTCCGCTTTGGCGTCGAAGATGGTTTTTTGCTGTTCCTCCAGGGCGCTTTCCGTTCTGGCTATATATATGTCCAGCAGGACCGTTTCCTCGGCGGAAAGGCTGAAAGAACCGGTTCTTCCCTCAAGTGCCTTCAACGACCTTAGATGGTCCGCCAATATCTGCGTATTCCTTTTCGCGGCGAACACCTCCGCATATATCTGGACAACCCTGCTGGTAAGCTGAACTTTCGCGAGCTCTACCTCTATATGCCTCTGCCGCTTCACCGCTTCGCTCGACCTGACATCCCGCGCCCTGTCGGCGTCGTATAGAACACCGCCTATAGTCGACCTCAGACGCAGCTCCGGTTCCCTCAGCTTGCGCATTTTCTCGAGTGCTTCCTCGAGCTCTTTCTCCTGAGCGAGCTTCTTTCTTTTTCCTTCCCGTATCTCTTGCCTGTTCTCGGCTATTTCCTCCTCTTCTTTCCTTATCCTTTCCAGATCGGACCGTATCTCCTGCTCGTTATCGGAGATCTCCTGCAATTCCTGGTGTATTTTCTGGTATCCGTTCCATATCTCTTCCCTGTCATCGGCTATCTCCGCTTCTTCCCGCCTTATTCTTGCCTCTCCGTTCCTTATCTCTATACGGTTATCTTCTATTTCGGCGAGTTCCTGGGCTATCCTCTCCTCATCACCTTCCGCTATGGCCTCTTCCAATTGTCTCTGGTCATTTGCCATCGCTTCCCTGTCCTCGGCAAGTTCCCGGCGAGCTTCTTCCAGCTGTGCCATATCGTTCCGCAGGGCCGCCTGGTCTTCCGCGAGCTCTCTCTGGGCTTCGGCTAGCTGCCTGCGGTCGTTCTCAAGAGCAGCACGGTCGTCCAGCAGCTCCCATTGAGCTTCAAGAAGCTGTCTCTTATCGTTCCCCAGGGCCGCCTGGTCCTCCGCGAGCTCTCTTTCGGTCTCGCTGAGCCTGGCCGACTTCCTCCGGGCATCTTCCTCCGCGTTATCAAGCGCCCCGCTTCCCGACGCCGATCCCGTACCGTAGCTCAGTTCTATATCCCAGAAAAGCCTTCCGGATCCCGCAAGTTCCCGGCGGGCCACCGCTTCCTCCAGCCTCCTGTTCGCCCGTCTTATCTGGTAACCGTTGTGCAGGACGACTTCCAGTATATCCCTCAGTGATCTGGCCCCTTTTCCCTGGGCAGTGAAAATTTCTCCGGCTTCCAGGGTAAATGCGTCGTATTCTCTCAGTATGCGTCTGAGCTCCTTCTGATCGCTCCTTTTCTTAGTGGCGCGCAAAAGGATTACCATCTCGAGGTCTCCTTCCATATATTCCTTTCCGAAAGCGGATTCCAGTGCCTTATATATTTCCCAGGGCAGCCGTGACGGCCCGCGCCTGTGCCACGGGACTTTTATCCTGCCGTCGGCTATTTCTTCGAGCACGCCGCGCATCGCGCGTTTAAGGGTCTCGGCGGAACTTTCCGAACGCTCTATTCCTCCTTTCCTGCCGGCAAGCTCCTTGTACGCTTTAAGCGCCTCGTCGTACGACATGTAGCTCCTTTTAACTCGCGGGACCGCGACCCTGGAGGGGACCCATTCTTCATCCCCGCCCCGCGAGGGCTCCGTTGCGCTCTGTTCCCTCAGAGGAGCCCCTCCGCCGGACATCCCGGGTATTTCCCCGGGCAATTCCTGTGTATCTACATCGCCGGCTTCCGGATCCGGGAAATCATCCAGGTCGTGGGAAACGGCACTCAGGCCTATGGGATCGGCCACGCTCGTCTCCGCCTCCACTGTTTTCCCCGGGTTTTCCGGTCCGGTGTCGAACACCGTAACGACATCCTGTTCCTGTTTTCCGCTCTTCGCGGTAATTATGGCCCTTCCCTGCTCATCGTAAATGGTTATAGTTTCCCCCTCTTTGTCCAGTCCCTCGGGGATAATTATCATCGAACCGGACAAACGCCTGAGATCTTTTTCGGTCAGTTTATTCCCGGAAAAGAATATCCTTATCTCTTGCGCCTTGCCGAGAAAGATATCCCTGCCGCCCGAATGATCCCTGAGCAGGCGCCTTCTGCCTGCCGAATCTGATACGCTGTAATCGGCCAGGTTTATAGTATTATTACTTACATTTCGTATATGTATGAAATCTACGGGGTCCTGTTTCGTCTTTCTCTTTTCTCCGGTCTGGCGGGGAACGCCTAACGGGGCCTTGTGCTCCATATGGGCGGCTATCAGCGTCACTACGACCGGCGACCCCGGGGCAATGTACTGCTTGTCCGAAAACAACGGCTCGATATCAGGATCCTGCGCTTTCCCGTCATCCGGCCTGCCGTGTCCTTCCGTCATTTTATCCCTTGTTCCCCGCGCGGCCCTTTCAAGCAGCGAGGGTACTCCTACATGATCCGGTTCGAGTTCAGGGCCCAGGTCCGGCCCGTTACCGAACAGGATATCGGGACTAAGTTCGGGAGGAGGAAGGGAACGCGGTCTTTCCCTCCGGCTTTGTTCTTCTCTCCGCGTACCGCTCGTTTCCCCTTCGGCTGTACCGTTTACATCCTTATTTCCGGCTTCCGCGGATCCGGAGGACGCGTGTTCAGGGCCATCCTTTTCGTCTTGCCGGATCTCCGTAGACACGCCTGTCCCCTCCGTGAAAGTTGCGATAAAGGTCTCAACCTTTCGGGCCAAAGACCTGATATCCTTTATGGGGCGTACACCTCCGAGAAAAACGACCGCCGCGACAGTTACCGTAAGAATAACGGCGGCTGCCAGGGAAGCCTTTTTTCTGTTGATTTTATGCTCGGAGCCGCCGGTTCCGGTCCTTTCAGTTGGCGAGGGGTCTTTTGAGACCTCAAGCGCGCCCGGGGTCGTTCTCTTCCCGGGTGGAGCCCGTGGAGAGCTCTCTCCGCCGTCTTCTTTAAAGGGTCCGGCCATCGGGTCCCGCCCCGCTTCAAGAGGCCGGGCCTCTTCCCGCAGAACCGTTTCCTCCCCCTTCCTGATCCCGTCCCGTTCATTCTTCCGGATCTCGTGCTCTGACTCCCGTATCGCCTCATCGAGTTCGTTTATCGAAGGATGTTCGGGGTCCAGCGTCTTGATATCCTCCAGCAATGACCTGGCCCGGTCCGTCTGCCCTTTCTCACACGACAGGTGTATCCCCTCGACAAGCAAGCTTATCTCGTTGAAGATCTTTTCCGTAATCAGGTCCTCAAGCTCACCCGTTTCTTCGTCCTCCGGATATTCCCCGTACATCTTATCAAGGGTCCGACGGGCCTCCTCCAGCTCTCCGTCATCTATCTTCTTGAGCGTTTCCTCTATATAAGATCTCCGTCTCGCCTTTCTTTCCCGTATCTCTTTCTCTTCTTGCTCCTTTTCTTTCAGCAGGGCGTCCAGACGACTTATCCTTTCGTCCTCAGGCGATATCGCCCGTGCAAGATCGAGAGCCACCCTGGCGCCGGCGGTGTTATCTGTCCCGATCGACGCCTCCGCCTCGCTGAATAATTCCGCGAGACTCTTCTCAAGAAGCTCTTTCTGTTTTTCCGCCCCCCTCAACAGGTCTCTTTCGCTTTTAACTTTTTTGATAACCTCCAGTATCTGAAGGGCCTCTTTATTCTCTGGATCCTTTCTTAGAACCTCTTCCGCTTTTGACTCGGCCGACTCTATATCGTCCGCCAGCATAGCCGAATCGGCTTCGGCAAGCAGCCTTTTCCTTTCGGAGGCCCGGGACGCGCTTTCCGGACCGTAGAGAGCCGCCTGCTTTTCTTCTTTTTTCTCATCGGCAATGCCTTCTTCCCCGGGGGCTTCCCGGATGTTCACCGAAGCGCGTTTTCCCCGGGGCCCTACCAACAGTTCCCGTATCTTTTCATACCGTGTATTGAACCCGGTATGCCCTTTCGATATGAGATTTTCCGCAACCCCTTTTACCTTTTCGCCCTTCTTCCCGTATATGCTCCTGAAACGGTCTATTTCCATGGTGCCGATGGCACCCGAAAAATCTATTACTATATCCCGGTCGTCAATGAACTGGCCGACCGTCATGGACATTCTGGTATATCTCTCGGGCGTAACGCTCCCGTCGGGTATACCGGCCATTATCTCTATGGCCTGCTGTAATCCTTCTTCGAAGGACATTCCCTTTTTTAGCGCCTCGCCGGTATCGGTATCCCTCGTTACGGTGCCTTTTGGTGCTCCCGAATCCTCATCACACGCGACTACCCCTATCTTCTCTCCGGCGGGGTCCCTGGAAACAAAAAACCTCTCACCTTCCCTGTAAAAAAGGTGGGCGCGTAAAGCGTCCCGCACGAAAACCTCTCCCTCGGACTTCACTATCTTCGCGTGGACGGGGGACTTACCGGCAAGGCTTTCAAGCTCTTTCCGCGAAAGGTTCTCTCCCTTGCTCGAGATGTAAACTTCTTCCGTTCCTTGGGGGGCGTAATAAGTGCTTTCATCGCGCAAAAGTACGGTCCGAACAAACTCGTCTATCTGCCTTCGCAAATAAAGCCTTTCCTCTCCATGTTCAAGTTCATTGCCTGATATAACGGCCGGGGTAGCGGCGCCGAAAACGAGAGTACGGTCCGCCTCGTCAAAGAGCGTGAAATATTTATTTTTCATCAGCTCCGCGGGTTCTGATCCCATCTTCTCAGCCATGTAGCGGTGGACCACCCTGTCCCATTTGCTGTAGAGAATACCGCTTTCACGGTACACTTCTTCCGGGGCAGCTTCTCTCCCGCGTCCGTATTTGTAAATAATGCCTTTAGGCTGGCCAGTGTCGTCGGGCAGTATGAATCCCGTTACGACGCCCATTTTGCTCAGGATCTCGCCCATCCTGTGATTTTGCATTGCCTGTTCCGTCAGAGCGTCCTCATGGGTGAGTATCAGGATCTTTTCTCCTCTCTCCAGGTGCCGCATCAGCGCGGCCGCCGCGAGCGTAAGGGGCTTACCCGCCCCCGTACTGAGCTCGATCGATGTTCCTTCCCTCAGCATGTTGATCGCCTCTATCTGCCCTTTTCCGTAGGATGGTGACGCCCAGCCGTTAACACGGCCCGCGATCTCCAGAAACCTCTCTAGTGTAAGGGGTATCCTCTCGGCCGGAGTGGAGATATTTTGTCCGGTCAAAGCTTTTTCATGCTCTTCTTCCGGGGCATTATCCTCTTTAACGACCGCTGCCTCGTCGGGTTCTTCCGGAGCTTTACCGTCCTCCCCGGCTTTTAAGAGAGGAGTCCGCGGCACCTGTCCGTCTTTTTGGCCTTTCGATACGGTTCTTTGTTCTCTGGTCTTTTCCGGTTCCGGCTCGCGGGACGGCAGTTCCTCCCCGGAGGAGATCTCCTGTCCCGAAAATATTCTTTCATCAGTTTTACGGGACTTGTCCATATAATAGTATTTCTTTCCGTCCGCTCCCTTTTCGGAGAGTACCCCGTCCAGCTCCCTGAGGTCCCGGCCTATAGTACTCTCGGAATATTTCCTCATTTCGCGGACTTTCCCGAGAAGCTCAGGGGAAATATTCCAGTTCAGCGCTTCTTCTTCGTATAACTCATCCGCGGCATCAAAGAGATCACGGGCTTCCTTTACCGTAAAGCGTTTGCCGGTTCCCAGTATTTTCCTGAGAAACTCACGCCTGATCTCTTTATCCGAAGGTGCCGCCGGTGAACCGTTCTTTGTTGCGGCCTTGTCCGGGTCTTTATCATCCGTATTGAGCCCTCCCGAAAAGACCGCCCAGTTGCCATCGGGGCCTTTCCTCGCCAGGATGCTGTGGTTTGACCTGTCCCGGATAAGCTCCCCCTCTTCTCCGGGCACCCATTCATAGTTACCGTCGTTAAACCCCTCGGGAAGGCCGGCGCCTTCCGCCTCCCGTATATACAGTATCTTTTTATCGGAGCTTACTATTGCTTCATAAGGCCATCTGTAGAGATTATCCTTTCGGATCTCTTCTATATCCCCTACCGCGCAGGGTATCACCCAGTGCTGCTTTTTCCCTTTTCCGGCTTGTACCGTGATCTTTTTCTTCCCCCTGAAATCGAATACGAACCCTTTGCCGGGAACAAGTTTCTGGTCATATATGCGCCTTTTACATTCTTCTATATCCGGAACGACGCTTTTAAGTATATACTCGAGAGTGAACTTAAGGCTGTTCTCCTGACGGAGAAGCGTGCTCATAGGATGAGAAAAATACTGGGGCTGCAGGTCACTTTTGTTGGCAAGGAAGGAAAACCCGTCAGCTCTCGCTATTTCCTCGCAGACCAGCGTGAAAATAAGAATAACCGCTATGACCTTGATGATCTTGTTTTTTTTCAACTGAATGCTCATTATATTTCTATTTAGTGAACGAAATCTTTCCCGTTAAAATTATTACTTTATAAAAAAACAGGTGACCTCCGTTCTAAAATTTTATTAGCCTAACTAAAAGACCAAAAAAAATTTATTACTGCGAGTCAACTATTTTAGCTATTCTTTGCACAATATCCTTTCTTATTTTCTTGTCCCGCCTCAGGATATCCAGCTGCGCTCTGAAAAATCTGGAATATGTGACCTTTCTTGAGGTATTTTCCTGTATCTCAGATATGATCTCCTCCTGAAATTTCATCATATCCGCCGGCACCCTGAAACTGACATGAAATTCCTTGTTCATCTTACTTTTTATTATATTTACTTTACTACTTTTTTTTGCCTTTGTCCACATTTTACTACTTTTGTATTACATTTCTATTTTTATGGTGTCTATATTATAAAATTAATATGTGACAATTATGTGAACAAAAAGTGAAAATACGGAAAAGGACTAAACCCCCCCGCTTGAAGCCGGCAGGGAGGTTTTTCCCCGGTCTTTTATATTCCCGCTTCCTCACGGTTATGTTCCATGTTTTCCTCGGAAACGGGGAAAAACCCCATCTCCTCGCATATTTTCTGGCCCTCGCCGCTAAGCTCGAAAGCTATGAAGTCCCTTGCTGTTCCCTCGGGCTTGCCGTTAACGAACTGATTAAGCTGCCTGGATATGGGGTACTTATCCACTTCCGAAGCGCTGAGCCGGGTCGGGTCGAGATATTCCCCCCCTTCTTCTTTAGCGACAGCAATAACCTTAAGCCCTGAACTGGTCTTGGCGTGCCCCACACCGACATATCCGACACCCGACTTATCGTTCTTTACGGACTCTATTATCTGGGCATTGCCGTTCATCCTCCTCATCTTATCGGAATAGTCCCCCTTCAGCACTTCCTGCCTGAACAGGAAAAAAGTACCGGAATTGGACTGCCTTCCGTAAAGCGTAATAGGCATATCTTCTCCACCAAGCTCTTTCCAGTTGTTTATGTCTCCCCTGAAGACAGCTCCTAGCTGATCGGTAGTGAGTTTATCAACCTTATTGTCCTTGTGAGTGATTATCGTCACGCAGTCCCTGGCTATTATTATGCGGACCGGATCTACTCCCTTGGCTTTGAGGTCGATCTCTTCCCTTTTCCTCATCTGCCTTGACGAGTCCGCTATATCCACGGTCCTGTTCCTCAGCCCGGCTATACCCGTACCGGACCCCCCCCCGGTAACGACAACCTTCTTTTCGGGGCTTTTCTGCATATAAACCTCCGACATGCGTTGTATAAGGTTCACCATGGTATCGGACCCCTTTACCTGCAGCTGTTCCTTCGCCTGCGTAACCGGCGCGGCAGCCATCGCGCCGACCGCCAGAAATACTATCACTTTTTTCACCCTCTTGCTCATTTTATCCTCCTTTTGATTTTCAAATATTAGCCGGATCACTGTAATCCTCGTGTACATTCGGCCTGCCCGGTGTCGAGATCAGCGTGAACAGAAAGGCCGCTGAAGCGTCCGGGAACCTTATCCCCGAGCTGTCTTTCGGCAAACTCGCCATTTCGTCCACCGTGATCGCGTCGACGACCGTTTCTCCGTCCGTGGAAACGAGAAAAACAGGTTCAAGCGATAACTTAAAGCTTGTATGAAGGTCCTTTCCGGGTTCTCTGCGGTTCTTGCCCGACATGTATACAAGAAGATACTCCCCCGGGCCTATCGAAACAGCGGGAAACTGCCATTTCCTCAGCTTGTTCCCGTCATCCGTGAGATACATTCCCGAAAGGTCTATACTGTTCTCCGTAGTATTGTACAACTCTATCCAGTCCTGCCTCTGACCGTCCTCGTCGACTATCTTGTGGTTCCCGGAGCGTACCACTTCGTTTATGCAGACATCGGCTACCGGGGCCAGCAGGCTTTCCCTGAAAACGGCCTCTATCTTCATCCCGTCTTCCGGGGTAAAGGTATATTCCTCTTCCGCCACCTCGTTCCCATTAACGGCAAAATGCGAAAACTCAAAGCCTTTGGCCGCGTCGGCACATATCGTCATGGGCATTATGGCGTATTGCCCTTCTCCTTCGAGGGGGGTCTTGAACACCCCTGTATCCATGTGGATCGAACCGGATCGCTCCGGGCTGACCGTAAAAGCCACTTTTCCGTATCCTTCCACCCCGAAAAAGTTCTCGATGTTCATCCTCACATATTTCGGCCTGACCTTCAGGAATTTTTTCAGGTGTTCCACGCTCTTTTGCCACTGCTTTTTATCCATCCGGCCGTCCGCCCATAGCTCGAGGTGGTGCTCTATCCAGGGCTCCATTTTTCTCTCGAGTTCCTCGACTACCGGAAGCGCGTTCTCGGGACTGAAAGGGCCGTTGAGGAACTCGTCCACCTTGCGGATGAAAGCCGCCCTGTATTCTTCCTTTTCCATGAACTCCGGGAATATCTTCGTGAATTCCTCGTAATCGAGTAGCGGGTTGTAATCCTCCATCCACATGACCAGGCCGAAGGTAGAGTCAAAATCAAAGGTGTAGGTATGGAACGGTCCCGGATCTTCTCCCACCGGAGAACGCCGCCAGAAAGCTATGTTGTTCATCCCGAAGTCAGTGTTACACGCTATCGCGTGGGCGGCCATGGAAGCTATGAACCCTTTGGGGTCCAGCTGGCTGCTGTCGGTAGGATCCATCTTTATGAAATCGTCCACGGCGCTGGTACTTCCGTTGAGCCTGGCGCTTCTGGATATCTCCTCGTACTCGACAGCACCGTCATCGAAATACCCCTTGTACACGACCTTGGCGTCGTGCCTTATGAAAGCCGTACCCTTTCCGAGCTTGTTCCTGCCTATCCTGAGGCCCATGTCGTCGCGCACTACTACCAGGTCCACTTCGCTGCTATCTACCAAAGGGTTGTTCTCGCTTATTCCGGTATTGTCCCTTTTCTCGCCTATGTTCATCAAACCGTAATTTTTTCCGTTGATGAAAAGCAGTATCGGACCTCCGTCGTCCCTTACCTCGATGCCTTCCTGCCCCCGCACCAGGTCACAGAAAAGAGCGTTCCTCATCCCCATGGTCGGCATACATTCGGGGTCTCCCAGGTACCTGACCCCGTCCTGGTTGTTGTTCCTCAGCTGAAAATGCCGGTACTCGTCTATGTCCTTCTCGAAGAGCCTGTATTTGAACCCCCCGTGCATGGGATCCGCCGATTCGTCCGCGCTTATCTTTAGAGGCCGCATCATCACCTCGCGCGAGCTCGCTCCTACTACGCCTATCGAAGCGTCCTGGGAAAACCCGGGGTTCCCTTCTTCGTCGAAATACGACACATGCACCCGGACGCTGTCCCTCACCATGTGGTCCTTGTAACTCACATCCCTGAAAAGGCCCCGTTGCGGGTCCCAGAGCTTTTCTTCCTCGGTAGAAAGAGAAAGCACGGCAATGCCCTTGTTGTCGAACCCTATAAAATAGGTCTGTCCGCTGGGAGGACCGGGAAGATGCCCTTTTTCCAGGGAAATGGCCCGTACGGTCGTGTTCTCTTTTATCTTTAATGGCCCGGGGTAGACCTTTGACGCAAGGGTCGGAGTGGAACCGTCGGTCGTGTAATATATCTCGGCGTCACCTCCTTCGGTGTAAAGCCTGACCTTTATGGGCGAGGAGTAGAACCCTCCCCCGGTGGAATATTTCACCACCGGAGAAAGCCCGGCCCTCGTGTTGGCTTTTCCCGGCGTCGGAGTGGGAAAATAAACCAGTTCGCCTGTTTCCGGATGCCTGCCGTACGATATATCCCCGGGAGACTTTTCTATCAGCACCTTATCCAGGAGCAGGCCTTTATCGTCGGAAAGGAACGCGCCGTCGTCCTTTTCGGATATCTTGAAGTCCGTATGCAGGGGGCCGTCGGGCTTTACCCTGTACTTGCCCGAAGCGAATACCAGAAGATATTCTCCGGGCTCGATCACGCGGTCCGGAAAAACCCACCTTCCGAGTTCGTCCGCCTTATCCGAGAGCCCGTAACCCTCGAGGTTTATCTCCTCGTCCGTTCCGTTATATATCTCTATCCAGTCCGGGGAGTCACCGTCCTCGTCAAGCACGATAGAGTTAGAGCCCGAAACTTCGGTTATAATAAGGGACCCGCGCGCGCTCGAAGGCAACGCCGCGCACGAAGCGATAAGGATAAAAGCCGCAAAGGCCTTGAAAGAGTAAAACAGTTTATTTATCATATCCGCCGGTATTTTCTCTTCAGGGCCAATTTTTTAACATTTTATTGTGACAGGACGGTTACAACCCGGCAAACTTTGTACAACATCGGGAATTCTTTCACTCAGCAATTAAGGTGACACGGGCGAACAAAGGGGATCACAGGGGGCAATAGGGGTCTTTCCGGATAAACATATCTTTCTTTTCGCTGTACGCGGCGGCCATGCAGCCGCGGCATTTGAGGGCGAGCGCGCACCCTTCGCATTCACCGGGGCCCTGCCGGTATCTTCCGGCAAGAGGTGAATAGTAGATCGCTTCTATACCCTGTTCGATGACATTGCCCAGGGGGGAGGGGAACTTCCTGCAGGCGTGCGCCTCCCCGTCCGGGAGGACGGCGAGGAAATTGAAAGCGGCTCCGCATCCCTGCCCGGTGCATCCGTCAAAAGGCGGGGCGCCCTTTTCCCGGAGGACCGTATTTATCAGGTTGTCTTTAAATCCCATCACGGGGTTGTTCTCCGAAGCCTTTACATAATCTCTAAGGAAGGCCAGGTATTCTCCGCGGTCCGGCAGAAGCAGGGCTTCTCCTTCCCCGACGCGCGAAAGCCGGTTAAATGTGAAATAGTCGACCTTCCCTTCCAGTTCGGCGGCAAGACCCGTGACCTGGGCGATATTATCTTTTGTGAGGGTAAGCATCACGGAACCCGATATTCCCTTTTCCCTCAAAAGTCCCAGGAACTTCACGGTCCTCGAAAAATGGCCTTTTCCGCGCATGTAGTCGTTGAGCCCGCTGAAACCTTCCAGGCTGACCTGAAAATATTCGGGCTCCTGTATCCGCGAAAGCCTTTCCAGGCTTTCCCCGGTGACGGGGTTCGCCAGTATGGAGGTCGAGAACCCCCTGTGCGCGGCTTCTTCGTAAAGTTCGAAAAAATGCGGATACATGAAGGGGTTCCCTCCGGTAAAACAGACATGCCCTTCGGCGTGTTGCTTTTCGCAGAATCTTTCCATGTCACCGAGAAGCCGGCGCCCCGCCTCCGGCCTGAGCGGAGAGATCTCGGACCTGTCGTAACAATGCCTGCAGTTGAGATCGCAGGCGTTCGTTATGTGCCACTGCAGCGTGAAAATATCCGCCTTCTGGAACTCGGGCTCCGGGGCGTCCGTTTTGATATAACGCTTTAACAGGCTTTCGGGCTTCAGCAATAAGCCTTTTGCGGCAGCGCGCTTCAGCGCCGACTTGAGCTCTTGCGTTCCGAGGCCCGCGGCGGTTGCGGCCGCTTCAGAGCCCGGCTCCTCGTAGACCAGTTTCAGGGCCAGCAGGTCCCCGGGCCCGGCCCTCTCTATTTTTAACTCTCCCGTTCCCGGGACCTTCCACAAAAGCGCTCTTTCTTCCCGATCTTCGGGGGTTCCTTCGAGCCGGCGCTTCAGCGGGTCCATAACATCCGAAAAACTCCACGATAATTCCAGGATATCGAGCGCGGGATTGATCCGGTAACCGGATATTTTCCCGGGAAAACCATGTTCGGTCTCTTCTATCCGGCAGATCGCTTCCTCGAGCCCGGCAAGTTCAGGAATATATTCCGCCAGTTTTCCTGAGGACACTTCCCGCTCAAGAAGTCTCTTCAAATCCTCTGCTGCGCTCTCTTCGCTCAGCTCACCGGCCAGCGCGGCGGCTAACGGCTCTTCTATAAGCGAACAGCAAACCGGATATCTTTTTTCGAGATCTCTTTTGTCCATACTAAGCGTCAAGCTCTCCCATAAGTATATACCATCTCGCGCAGACCGTCCCGGGCCTCGGCGCAGAATTGTCCCGGCAGCATACGCCATTCCCAGTTGTTTTTACCTGAAGAAGGAAAGTTCATCCTCGCTTCGGACCCCAGGCCCAGAACATCCTGCATGGGTATCATTGATATATCCGCCACCGATCCCATCACCATCCTGATCATATGCCAATGGACATCTTCAGCGGTGACCCGCCTTCCGGCGTATCTGCAAAGGCGTTCCCGAGCCGCCTCGCCGGCCTCCTGCTCGAACCATCCCCGCGCGGTATTCGTATCGTGTACGCCGGTATAAGCGACATAGTTCCTCCCGTAAGTGTGGGGCAGGTACGGATGCGTCGGGTCCTCCTCGCCGAAAGCGAAAATAAGCACTTTCATCCCGGGAAGCCGGAAGTCCCGGACCACTTCGCGCACATCGGGCGTAATGTAGCCCAGGTCCTCGGCAACGACCGGAAGGCAGGGGAACCTTTTGAAAACAGCATTGAACAGGTCCCTGACCGGCACATCCACCCATTTTCCGTGCTCTCCCGTTTCGGCGTCCGCGGGTATTTCCCAGTAGGCGACAAGCCCCCTGAAATGATCGATCCTAACCATATCGAATGTATCGAAAGTGTGCTTCAGCCTCCGCAGCCACCAGCGGTATCCCGATGACTTAAGCGCTTCCCAGTCGTAAACGGGATTCCCCCATTTCTGCCCCGTGCTGCTGAAATAATCCGGCGGGACCCCCGAGACGACCGTCATGTTCCTGTTCTCGTCCAGCTTGAACAACTGGGTATGGCTCCATACATCCGCGCTGTCGTAGTTAACATAGATAGGCAGGTCTCCCACTATCTGTATGCCTTTGCCGTTGCAGTATTCTCGGAGCGCCTTCCACTGTCTGAAAAAAATGAACTGCAGGAACTTTTCCTTACCTATCCCGTATTCCTCATCCTTTGCCGCCTTTTCAAGCGCTTCCGGACGCCTGCCGCTGAACTCTTCCGGCCATTCGTTCCACGGCGCGCCCCCGAACTTCTCTTTCAGAACGGTGAAAAGGCAGTGATCGTCCAGCCAGTATGCCTGTTCGCGGCAGAATTCATCAAAAACGCCCGCAAGGCTCCCCTTACCCGCCCGGAAGTTCTCGTAGGCCCCGTCAAGCAGCTTTGTCTTAAAGGGGATAACTCTAGAATAGTCCACTTTTCCCTGAAGCAGGCCGGCGCCTTCGGTGTCAACATCCTCGAGAAGGCCTTCTTCCATCAGCAGTTCGGGGCTTATGAGCAGCGGGTTGAAAGCGAAAGCCGAGACGCTGCTGTACGGGGAATTCCCGAACTCCCGTTCGGTCCTCGTCACCGGAAGCACCTGCCAGTAGCTCTGACCGGTATCTTCCAGAAGATCGGCGAAACCGAACGCTTCCGGTCCGATATCCCCGATGCCGTACTTCGACGGCAGGGATGTAATGTGCATGAATATACCGCTTCCTCTTTTGTTCATCGACGGTCCTTTTTTGTTTTTTTACGCCTTTTCCCTGAGCTCTTTTACTTTTTGCCGCAAAGCTTCCGATAAGGCCGCGTACTCGTCTTCCTCCTGTTCTTTCTCGAGCAGATCGCGCCATTCCACCGGTTTTCCGAAGACCACTTTTATCGGACGCGGCCTGGGGAATGTTCTTCCCCTTGGCCAGGACTCGTATGTGCCTTTTATGTAAACGGGAACCGCAGGCACATCCAGTTCCTTCATCATTATACCGGTCCCTTTTTTGAATTCCTGAACGCTTCCGTCAAAAGACCTGTTACCTTCGGGGAAGAAACAGATGATCTTTCCCTTCCCGGCAAGATAGGCCACTACTCTCATTGTATCCACGAAATCGGAGGCAGGATCGATGGGAACCAGCCTGGCGAAATAGGTGGACCAGCTGAACGCCGGTTTCTGCAATATCTCCCTGTACCCGAGGTAGAAAACATTCCTGGCGGTTTCAAGAGGTATACTGCCCCCCATTACCAGGCCGTCCAGGTAACTGTTATGGTTCGGGCATATCAGGTACGGGCCTTTCCCGGGAAGGTTCTCCGCTCCCTCTATCCGCATCCCTCCCCAGAGGCACTTGAAAGTGAAATAGAACGCCTTCTGGAAAAAAAGGTTAAGCAGGTAGTTTACCCGGCTGGGCTCGAGGTAGAGCTTCTCTTTCTCCCGGGGGGGCGGCTCTTTCCGCAGTATCTGCCGCCAGTCCCTTCTCCCGGGGCCTTCGCTTTCCCCGTTTTCCCCGCCCTCGCGCATATGCCCGGTAAGCGCTACCACCAGCTTCTTCACGGTATCGTTCTCATAGAACATCTCATCGGGGAACTTCATGCCGAAAGACTCTTCCAGGGCCATGGCGAGCTGCACTCGCTGAAGCGAGTCCACCCCCAGGTCTATTTCCAGGTGGTCCGAAACGGCCACATCCCTCTCCAGTTCGGAGGACAAAGTGTCCATGATCTTTCTGGCCGTTGCCTTGTCCGGTATATCCCCGTCCTCCTCCAGGGACTCCTTTTTTCTGTTTTCCCCGCCGCCTTCTTTCTCCCGCTCATAGCGTTCTTTCACCTCGTACCGCTTTAGCTTTCCCAGGGTCGTCCTCGGGAGGGGTTCCGACGATATGGAAAATCCGTGTATGCGCTCGTATTCCGGAAGGTCCCTGGACAGCTCCCCCACGCTCCAGTATATCTTGTCTTTTATGTTCTTCTCGCCGCGCTCTTTGATATATTCCATGTCGGGCACGATAAGGGCCGTGAGCCGTTCGTTCCCGGAAGCGCCCTCCGGCGATGAAAGAACGCATATCTCCTTTATGTACGGGCTCTGCCCGTAATGTTTTTCGATGTTCTGCGGATAGATGTTCTTTCCCGAAGGGAGTACTATGACCTCTTTTTTCCTTCCGGTGATGTAGAGGTAGCCGTCAGTGTCCGTATAACCCAGGTCACCCGTGTGGAACCATCCGTCCTTAACGGCCTCTTCCGTATCTTCCGGCCTTTTAAAATAACCCTTCATCACATTCTCGCCTTTTACGCATACCTCTCCCACGCCCGAATCGCCGGGGTCTTCGATCCGTATCTCGACATCGGGTACAGCTATCCCCACTGAGCCGTATTTTACCCGCTCGAGCGGGTTGAAGGTGACTATCGGCGAGGTCTCTGTCAGTCCGTACCCCTCGGTAAAATCGAAACCCAGGCGTGAAAGGTCCCTGCCTGTTTCCTCCTCAAGACGCGCGCCGCCGCTGACGACGAGCCGCAGGTCCTTCCCGAACTCTTTGCTGAGCTTTGTCCTTAAAAGACGCAGCAGAACGGGCTTCAGGAAACGCGGGAACATTTTAAGCTTCTTTTTTATCCCGGTATGAAGCACGCCGTAAAACTGGGGCACCGCCGCGAGGACGGTGACGGGCGCCGTTCTTATCACTTCCTTTATGACATCCTGGCGGAAGCTCACCGGAAAATATGTTACGCTCGCCCCGCTGAGAAAGGGGACTACCAGGGTGACCATGAAAGAATAAGCGTGATAAAGCGGCAGAAGCGCGAGCACATTCTCTGACGGGCTGAAAAGCTCCAGTTTATCTATACTCCGGAAATTCGCGCAGACATTCCGGTTCGTGAGAAGCACCCCTTTCGGGTCGGCGGTGGTGCCCGAAGTGTATATAAGGGAGACGACGCTGTCGGGACTCCCTTCCGCGCCGCTGTCCAGCTCCTCGCTCTCATCTATCTCGCCGAGGATATCGCCCTCTCCTTTGTCCCCGCTCCCGGCGATAAGCACCTCCACCCCTGAAAGCTCTTTTT
Organism: Candidatus Omnitrophota bacterium; assembly: GCA_014728075.1. Taxonomy (GTDB): domain Bacteria; phylum Omnitrophota; class Gorgyraeia; order Tantalellales; family Tantalellaceae; genus WJMG01. The sequence continues at coordinate 22,651 of WJMG01000080.1, forward strand.
CCGATCCCGCCAGTTTCTGTTCGTATATTTCCCGGGAAACTATCAGGTGCCCGGCTTCACAGTCATTTATCATACCCAGAAGTTCTTTACCGCCGAGCATCTGGTTCAGGGGAACGCAGGCGGCTCCCAGGGTCACGATGGCGAAATAGAGGATAGGCCACTCCACCCTGTTCTCCATAAGAAGCGCGCAAAAACCGTCCTTCTTCACGCCTTTCTCTTTCAGGAAAGAAGCGGCTTTCATTACACCGCTATGGATATCGTCGTATGAATATTCCGTGTATTCCCCGTTATCCCGCCGGGATAACGCCGCGGTCTTTCGGCCGTTCCGGGACACCGATGTCCTGAACAGGCCCGCGAGTGTATCTCCGGTATTTTTGCCTCCGCTCATCTTTTATCTCCTTTTCCCGGTATCCTTCTGAAATAATATAGCGCCGGGAACAGAAATACGCTCAACAGCGCCACGACTATCCTGTACCTGGCCGTTCCCGCCGGAGAGAACGCCAGTACCGAAACGCCCCAGAAAAGCGGACCCGCCAGCGCGGCGGTATACCCCACAAGCGCGATCAGGCCGAAAAGCTCTCCCGTTCGTTCCTCGGGCACCAGCGAGACCGCCAGCGGCCGGGAGACCGACAGCACCGCTCCGTACGCGGCCCCGAACACCGCCGCCAGAACAAGGACCTGCGCCCGGCTGTACGCGATGCCCGCCGCGAGGAAAGCCGTTATCAGCATGACGGAAGCTATGTACAGGCCTTTCTTATAGCCTATACGATCGCTCAATATACCGAACACCAGGCTCCCCAGTATCGCCGCGAAAGTAGCCAGGGCTATCGCGTTTATTATGCCGCCTTCCCGCAGACCGAATACCTTGCTCAGGTAGACCGCCATGAAAAGCATCAGGGCGTTCATCGAACAGAACAGGAGAAAACTTGCCTTCAAAAGGTCAGTGACCCCGGATATTAGGCGCATCTGCCTGAACGATGTCAGCATGGACCGCGCCGTCGAGCTTATCAGCTCCACGGACAGCTCTTTCTCGTTCCCGGTCCTGTCCGTCCTCACGAAGACCATACAGGGAAGAGAGAACACGAAAAGCAGAACTCCGCTGGCGGCGAAAAGCGCGTTATACCCATACCCGGCCGCTACGGGTTCCATAAGGTACAGGACCCCGATAGCTCCCGCGAAACCGAACATTTTTCCCAACCCCGAGATCATTCCCATCCGCCCCGGAGGCGCCACCGAGCGCAGGAGCGCGTTGTAGATCACTATCGCCAGCTGAAGGAAAAGGTTCGCCGCCGCGAAGACGGCCAGCGCGGGGAAAACCCTAGAGATCATTCCCAGCGAAACGGTCAGTAGCGAGGCGGCAACGACAAAGACCGTGAACATGCGGTCCCGCAGTCCGGTCAGGTCGAAGATCCTTCCGCTGAAAGGCGCCATTAAAGCCACTATGACCATGGAGGACCCGAAAGCGAGGCTATAATAGATATCCTCTACGCCTTTTTCGATGGTGAGCCATCTCACAAAATGCAACGAGATGATATTGAGCGTAAAGAACTTGATGGCCAGATCGAACAAAGACCAGGAGAATATCCCTGCCGCTTTCTTTCCTTTTATTCCGAATACCGGCACTGCCTGCCCTCTTCCTTTTCTTCTTTCTTCCGGCACGCATCCTTATCACATACAACAGGACGAGTGAGTATCTATATAAATTTAACCTATATCCGGATGAGACGCAATCGGGGTAATCCACTATTTATTGACTTTGTTCTACGAGAAAGGTTCATCGGTTCAGGTGCCCAAGGATAAGATCCTTCACCCCGGGGGACTTCCGCAAGAGATATTCGGCGTGGGGGCCGCCTTCTATAATGGAAAGTTCACCTCCCGCGGGAGTCCTTTCCATTAAAGCGGCCGAATGCCCCGGTCCGACAACTGGATCGCTGTCTCCGTGTATATAATGTACAGGGACCCGCGTACCGGAGACGCTTTCGAGCGGAACGGGTTTTTCCAGCCACCAGGGTCCTATGCGCGCGCCTTTTCCTTTCCGGCCTTCGGCGCTGCAGAAAGCGTACATCACATCGTTCTCCCAGTCGATCTTCCAGGGCCTCCAGTCTATCCGCCGGAGATCACATACGGCGCTTACACAGACCATACTCTCCACGCCGAAATTGCCGCGGGAGAGGACATTGATCGAAACGCTGGCCCCGAGAGAAAAAGAGACGATTTCGATCTTCCCGTACGCTCCCCTGAGATGGTCCAGTACCGCTATAAGGTCTTGATGCTCACGGGATGTCCAGGTATAGAGCCCGCTGCTTTCGCCGTGGCCCCTGAAATCGAAGGCAAAGACATCCATGAACGAAAAGATCTCTCCGGCGAGTCCGGTGAGGAGAAAGGAATCCTTACAGTTAAAAAACCCGTGGGCGATGACCGCCACTCTCCCGTTCCGCCCCTTTTCCCGGAAATGCCGGTAAGCGATCCTCTCCCCGTCCTTCGTTCTTAAGAAACCGTGCTCTATCATTCGACCTCCGGTTTTTCCGGCATCGCCCGCGCGATCCCGGGGAACTTCAGCTGGCTGCCACTGTTTTTTTCAGATCTTCATAAACCGTTAAAAGGATGGATATGAACCCGGACAGGAGAAAACCCACGGCGGAAAGCTTAAAAGATTCTTCCAGGACTATTCTGAAGTGATCTACAGACCGGAGGTCCAGGGTTATCGAAACGAGGAAAAGTATTCCGCAGATAAAGAATAAGGTCATAGCGCTTTTGTATTTCACTATCTCATCCCTGAACCTGTAAAACAGCCATAACGCGGCCATTCCGTAAAGGGAAAGCGTTAACCCGTCAAGATGTGGGTTGGCGGTATCCCCGAAGACCCATGTCACGATACCCCCGTCTATACCTTCGTGCAGCATGAAGAATTCGTCCGCGCTCGCTAACGCCAACAGGAAAAAGGCTATAAGCCATATCCTGCTTTTACTCAACGCGGTCGCGTTGTTTCTATAAGTTATCTTTCGCAGGGAGTATATGAAAACGGAAGACAGCCCTGCCAGGGCCAGCTGCAAAGACGACAAAAATGTCACCGTCTCGCGTTCCTGAAAAAAATACGAAACATTCCCTTCCCCGAGACCGAGCGCGATCGAACCGTGTATCGCCCCGTAATTCATAAGCATTATGCCGGCAAAAACCGTCCAGAAAAGTTTTTTGTCCATACTAATGGATTATATTAGAAAAACGGCGCAACCGCAATAACCATATGCGGTTCTTGCTTTTCCGGACCGCCGGCGCCCGCGCGTCGCGGCTCCGGCTCAGGACCTTTTTTCTTTCACGAAAAGCAGCGGGAAGATTATATCGCTGACACAGCAGGGAAGCCAGACGGAGATAAAAAGGAAAACGAATATACCCGCGTATACAAAAAGCGTTGTTTCGTCTCCCAGGGCCATCATTACATGGAACAACGACGCCCAGGTGCTTATCAACACATGGCCGGCGTGCGGGAATTTGGTCCTGGGCCAGAAATACCCTATGGCAATACCCAGGAAAGCCGCCGGGTTGACTATGTACCACTCCTCGATAAAGCCGGCGTGCACATGGGCGTGGGGCAGGCCGAGCAGGCTTTCCCCGACAAAGGGTATTAGAGAGTCGCTCAGGGTCGCGATACCGACAGCTCCGGCATATCCGACCAGGACCAGAGGCAGTATCCTGCATTTCCCGCGCGCCCCGCATTGATATATCTTATACATAGCGGTGGTCACCACGGCGCTTAAGACCACATGCAGGGGATGGAAGATATAGAAAAGTTTATGCTCGACCTCGTGGGGCATATCCCTGAACACAACCATTAATATTATGCCGGTCAAAGCCCCGAAAGCGGTAAAGGGCGCGTGATGTTCAAGCTCTTTCAGTATCCTGTTCACTGTTACCTCCCTTGATATCTCAAAACGCCAGAGCGAACTGCGTGATGAACCTGTTATCCTTTTCCTGGTCGGGCGAACGGTCCCTTATCTCGTATGTGGCCCTGAACTTGGCGTAGTCGTTGAAGATAAACGCTAACTGAGGAGTGTACCGGGTCTCGCTTATGCCCGTATCGGGCACGAACTGCCCGAATCCCGCCAGGAACTCTATTCCTTTAAGATACTCGTACTCAAAAGGCACCGTGTAAGCTCCCCAGGCGTAATACCCGTAGGCGTTCTCTTCGCCGGAACCGGAGGGCTGCTCCTTGTACCTGTAGATCAACTCGGCCTGGGCGTCGAAATTCCCCAGCCGGTAATACGCGTTCCCGCCGGCCAGGAAGACATCGTACTTGCCGTCCGCGTCCCAGCGCCCCCAGGAAAAAGAGGGGCCGAAGCGGAATACCCCGAGCTCCGAACGCAGCGCGGTGCTCCAGTCCGCGACGACGGGAAGATTATTGTTATCCACGGTATCCCGGCCGTCCCCGAATGTCTCGGCGTTATCCCCGTTGACCACGGCTACGCTGAGTTTCGAATACACATCAACAGGCAGCCTCCATTCAAGCTGGGCCCCGGAATCGCACCAGGGTTCATGACCGAAAAGACCTTCGTGCATCGCCGAATAGGTAATGGTCCTCCTGTCGAAGAAATGCTGCTTGTTCTCGGGCCCGAAATCGACAAAGAACTTGCCGGGTTTCGCCGAGAGGCCCCAATCGTCGAATGTCAGCTTCGCGTAGGCCTCCTCTATCTCCACTTCCTCCCCGCGGTGTTTACAGAAACTTATGAAAGCGAACAGCCAGTCGGTTATCTCGGCCTGGACCCCTACCTCCGCCTCGTGGAGCATCAGGGTGTTCTTGCCGTCGTCCGTCTTAACGAACCTGGCGTCCAGGGCGCCGATCGGCTGCACCCTGTCCCCGAGAAGACCGTGATGATGGCATTCTCCCGGGATGGCGTGTTCGTGCGCGTGCCCCGCCGGATGAGTCTCGCGGCACTCCCCGTGTTCACCTTCGTGATGCGCGTGCCGTTCATCTTCCGTCTCGCCGTGATCACGCGCGGCTATCCTTTCTTCAAGGTCCTTTATTTTCCGCTCGTAATACGCCGACATTTCCCGCATCTCCTGTTTAAGCGCGTTTATCTGCTGCTGCAGGTCCTCTTCCGAGGCGAGAACATTCGAGCAGATGAATACGGATAAAACCATAAAACTCATGATCTTCTTCATCACCTTGATCCCCCTTTTAACCTTCCCTGTCCGGTGGAACCACCGGAAGATCTCTATTTCCCGCAATCGGAGCAGATCCCTTCCAGCTGCAGGAAATGGCTTGTTATTCTGTAACCGTTGATCACTTTCCTCCTGAACAGGTCGCATTCCTCGACCTCCCCGACCTTACCGCACTTACTGCAGATTATGTGATGATGGTGCTTGTCTTCCCTTGCCCTGCACAGCGCGTAATACAGCCTCCTGTCCGGCCTGGCTATTTTCGCGAGCACCCCTATCCTGCTCATATCCTCCAGGTTCTTGTATACGGACGGGTAACTTACCTTTTCGAATTTTGCGGCCAGCTCGTTCCTGATATCCTCGGGAGAAAGGGCTTCTCCGGACCTTTCCAGCAGCTCCAGTATCGCGACCCTTTTAGAGGTTATCTTAAGGTTATTTTTCTTCAGCTTATCTAAGTATTTTTTCATGCCTCGCCTTAATTAGAAATGATTTCTATTTATACCATTGATCGCGCGGAGAATCAACAAATAATTACCCCGCTTAAAAACGATCGTTGGTTTTATTCTAAAACAAAAAAACGGGAGCGCCCGTTCAAAGGGCGCTCCCGTTTTGAAAACTGAACAGCTCGTATATCACATAGACGCTTTATATAAGCCCTCTATCCACATTGCGTTATACTCTAAATATGGGCTTTCGTTCCCCCCTGCCCGCATTTTCCTCATAACTTATTTTACATACTTGAGACATATAAAGCGTCTTGCCGGCAAACCTTACCTGTATTAAGCTAATCTGTAACGAACACAGTTTTTGTTTTCGGTCTGGGGGCTTTTACCACCATAAATCGTAACGGCTCATCCGACTCATTATACCAGCAATGGACAATATCTTTAGGGCTTTCGATGAGAGTGTCCTTTTTGACCTCTATCTTCTCATCCCCTACTTCCACCACCCCTGTTCCCTCAAGCACATAAAAAGCCACATCAACAGGCGTAATATGCCTCTTCAGCGATCGCCCCGGCTCCAGAGTAATAACTGTGATCATCGCTTCTTCTTTATTGTAAAGATTTCGAGCATCTACACCATGCGCGTTTTTCATAATACCGGTTTCAGATAATTGTTTTACGATCATCTCTCTCCTTCTTTTCTATCTTTGAGACTATTTTCCCGCCATCATGGCCTCGATATCATCTTTGACCGCCCCGATAGGTTTAATATCAAACTTCTCTACCAAAACCTTAGCCACATCCGGGGACAAAAAGGCCGGCAAAGTTGGACCTAACCTCATCCCCTTTACTCCCAGGAACAACAGAGCAAGTAAAATACATACCGCTTTCTGCTCATACCATGCTATGTCAAAGGAAATGGGCAACTCATTGATGTCGTTAAGACCAAAGATCTCTTTCAGCTTCAACGCTATCACCGCCAGTGAATACGAATCGTTACACTGTCCGGCATCCAGAACTCTGGGTATGCCGTCTATATCTCCAAGTCGCAGTTTATTGTATCTATACTTTGCACACCCTGCCGTCAAGATAACGGTATCTTTCGGCAGGTTCTCCGCAACCTCGGTAAAATAACTTCTGCCGGCCTGCCTCCCATCACATCCTGCCATGACAACGAATCTCTTGATCTTCCCCGATCTCACAGCTTCCACGACTTTATCCGCCAAAGCCGATACCTGGTTATGAGCAAAGCCTCCTATTATCTCGCCTGTCTCTATTTCCCGCGGAGCTTCGCACTTTTTGGCTAATTCAATGACCTCCGAGAAGTCTTTTTCGCCCCCATCGGGTCGATCGGGAAGATGCTTAACACCGGGATAACCTGCCATTCCTGTTGTAAAGATCCTGTCTTTATATGTATCTTTAACGGGGATGATACAATTCGTTGTCATTATTACGGGACCGTTGAAAGACTCGAACTCCTTGTTCTGTCTCCACCATGACCCTCCATAATTACCTGCAAAGTGATCATACTTCTTGAACTTTGGGTAATAATTGGCCGGCAGCATCTCACTATGCGTATATACATCTACTCCTGTTCCCTCAGTTTGTTTCAGGAGTTCTTCCATGTCCTTCAGATCATGTCCTGAGATCAAAATACCGGGATTGTTCCTTACGCCTATATTTACTTTGGTGATCTCAGGATTACCATATGTACCGGTATTCGCTTTGTCCAATAATGCCATAGCTTTTACAGCTGTCTCTCCCGTTTCCAGGACCATGGCTGTTAGTTGATCCGCTGAGAGATCCTTTGTTATCGCGGCAAGAGCCTCAACGAGGAAGCTGAAAACTTCATCGTCATAATAGCCTAACACAGCGGCATGGTCGGTATATGCCGCGACTCCTTTGATCCCGTAAAGGATAATCGACTTCAAGGAACGGATATCATCATTGTCGCTGTACGATAATATACCTGTGTCTTTGGCTTTCTCCTCAAACTCCTTATTGTCGTCGGAATACCATGTCGCGGCATCATGGCTCACATCACCGGCTTTCCCGGACACCTTGTTCTTTAACTCCTCTCTGAGCTTTAGAGCTTCTCTGACCAGTTCGTAGAACTTGTCGTCGTCGAAATTAGCGTTGGTGATAGTGGAAAAAAGCGCCTGAACGATGAAACGGCCGTATTTTCTGTCTATCGGGCCTTCCAGTTTCTCGGCATATAAAGCCATGCCCTGCAGGACATAGATCAAAAGGTCCTGCAAATTCGCTGTTGATTCATCCTTCCCGCATACTCCTTTTATTTCGCAAGCTATATTCTTAACGGTCTCCTGGCATTGGTAGCAAAACATGCTCATTTCTCCCCCTTAATGGTTTTAAGTTGTTCCAATAAACTT
>WJMG01000081.1 GCA_014728075.1 Candidatus Omnitrophota bacterium
GAGCTTTACAACCCGAAGGCCTTCATCGCTCACGCGGCGTCGCATTGTCACCCTTGCGGGCATTGCAAAAGATTCTCGACTGCAGCCTCCCGTAGGAGTCTGGGCAGTGTCTCAGTCCCAGTGTGGCTGACCATCCTCTCAGACCAGCTACCCGTCATCGCCTTGGTGAGCCGTTACCTCACCAACAAGCTGATAGGACGCAGGCTCATCTAAAGGTGACAGGTCCATTTTCAGGATCCCCATCTTTAACCGCGGCCTCTTGGAGACCGTGGTCTTATCCGGTATTAGCACACCTTTCGGTGTGTTGTCCCGAGCCTAAAGGTAAATTACCTACGCGTTACTCACCCGTTCGCCACTATCCCCCACCGAAGTAAGGGATCGTTCGACTTGCATGCCTAATCCACGCCGCCAGCGTTCGTTCTGAGCCAGGATCAAACTCTCCAGTTTAATCTTTGGTGACCCATGTGCTTTCGGTTATCCAAACTTTTCAAAGAACCCGTTAAAAAAGAGCACCCGATATCGATGCCCTTTTCCTGAAATCCGATCCGTTTTACAAAACGGTTATTCCTTTTACCCGAAGGATAAGTATACCCGATTCTTTTAATAGAGTCAAATTTCAGGGATATTTCAAAGAATTGCTATTCGTGATGTAGATGTTATTCTACGCGTATAATCAAAAATGTCAACCCTTTTTTTTGATTTTTTTTCAGGCCCTCAAAACCCTGCAAAACCTGCGTTTCCCGACTTTGAGCACCTTGCCCCGGACGGTTATCTCGACCTCCGTTCCCGGATCGTCGACTTTTTCCCCGTCCAGCGAAACGGCGTTCTGCTCCACGAGCCGGCGGGCCTCCGAATTGCTTTTGGCGAAACCGGCTTCCTTCATAAGCTCGAGTACACCTGCCGACTCCCGTCCTACGCGGAGCTCGTCCATTTCCTCGGGAAGTTCCTTTTTCCCGAATACGGTCTCAAAGTGCCGCCGGGCTTTGCGGGCTCCTTCTCTCCCGTGATATTCCTCGACTATGGTTTCGGCAAGTGCGGCTTTACTTTCCCTGGGATGAGTGGTGCCCTTCTCGACGCTTTTTCTGAGGGAGACATGATCGAGGTCCGTAAGCAGTTCGTAATATTTCCACATAAGCTCGTCCGACACGCTCATTATCTTCCCGAACATCTCTTCGGGCTCCTCGTCTATACCCACATAATTATCAAGGGATTTCGACATCTTGTCCCCGCCGTAAAGCCCCTCGAGTATAGGCATAGTAATTATGACCTGGGGATCGAAATCCTTCTTTCTCCTGATATCGGATCCTGTCTCTTTCCGGAAAGCATCCATGCTTTTCTCGAGATACCCAGGTATGGGCCCCGCGGCGTAGTTCTTCTGCAGCCCCCTCCCCACAAGAAGATTGAACTTCTGGTCGGTGCCCCCGAGCTCCACATCGGCTTCCATAACCACGGAATCGTATCCCTGCAGAAGTGGATATAAAAACTCCAGGATGCTTATAGGGGCGTTGTTCTCGTATCTGTTCCGGAAATCGTCCCTTTCCAGCATACGGGCTACCGTATATCGGGCCGAAAGATCAAAAAGCCCCTCTTCACCGAGTTTAGCGCACCACTTGGAATTAAACACAACCTTCGTCTTTTCCCTGTCCAGTATCTTATAGATCTGCTTTTTATATGTTCTGGCGTTCTCTTTAACCTCAGTTGCGGTAAGTTGTTTGCGGATCTTCGACTTCCCGGAAGGATCACCTATACGCCCGGTAAAGTCTCCGATAAGAAAACATACGGTATGGCCCAGCTGCTGGAAGTGACGGAGTTTCCTGAGAAGAACGGTATGTCCGAGGTGTATATCGGGCGCCGAGGGGTCGAACCCGGCCTTGACTATAAGAGGATTCCCCCTCTTGAGCTTCTTTTTGAGCTCATCTGGGTTTATTATCTCTTCCGCGCCCCGCTTTATAAGTTTTAACTGTTCTTCTACAGGCTTCATAATTCGGTAATTGTAGCATAACGGGCTTTATGTTGCAAGGTCAGCGTTCAGCGTCAAGCAAGAACACCGGTTCACCAGAGCACAAGCGCGCCGGCGAGCAAGGCACAAGGCACACTTTACAAGGTACAGGAAGCATCTATGGCCGTACCGCATATCGCGCACCGAGTACCGCAAATCCTGCCCACGGACGACGGAGAACATATATTCAAGGCACAGGAAAAACCTCCGTCATTCCTGCGAACGCAGAAATCTACCCGTTTGCAAAGCGCAGAGAGCAGAGCGCATAGAAGACCACAACTATGCCCCTTGCACTATGCTCTATGCCGGATGTGGTCTGTGGTCAATCACCCGCTTCCCGCCACCCGATACCTGGGACCTGACACCCAGCTCCAAGCACCCCACCCTTCGCCATTCGCCCCTGCCCATAGCCGCCGCTCACCAGAACAGCAGATTTAGACTGAGATTGAGATTTAGCAGGCCTTCGGCCTGTAAGATCTTTCTCAATCTTAATCTAGATCTAAACGCTACAAAGTTTGACTCCCGCACCGTGATATGGCATATTCGCTTTATGATAGCAAACAATCCGTATCCTCATAACAGGGCCTTACTTACATACATACTCATATCAATAGTAATTTATCTAGAGTGCTATATCACGAGCTTTTCCATGAGAATGGGGGAATATGCTTATCCTATCTATTTTTACAGTATTCTTCAATTGCTTTCAATGCCCCTGATATTCTGCGCTGTTTTCGGGTTCCTGGCTTTTCGTAACGGAAATATGTATTTACGGCATAGCCTCTCCAAAAAACCGCTGCTCGTACATATTCTTTTTTTCTTCACAGTTATATCCGCATCCGCGTTGCTTTTATTCCTGGACAATATTTTCCCGGAAAAGTTCACTCTTTTAATTAACGGCATACGGAATATTTCCGTCTGGTTCGCCTTATTTATGGTTCTCTCGTGCGCAGTGTATCATTTTACCCTTACAAAGACGCTTTTTAAAATAAAAAATCTCCCTGGCAGATATATACCTTCTCTGCTTTTTACTTCGATCTTTACTTTCGTTTCTCCCCGCTATGTATTTTCCGCCCTGCAGCTGCATAAAAAAATATGGCCTTTTCTGAGCGATATAGTTGCTTATTCCGTATTGTGGCTGATGAGATCTTTCGGCATAAAAAAAACATTAGTAGCATATTCCGCAATATCTCATCCCGGCGACACCGAGATCATAAGACGGCCGGTCATCTATACCGGAGAATTCGCCGCGCAAATAGGCATTTCGTGTTCAGGGTTTCTGGGCATGAGCCTTTTCCTTGCGTCTATCGCCGGAATATTTTTTCTGGATGCGAAACGAATAAAACCCCATAAAATCTTACTGCTTATACCGGCCGGAATAATTTATATGTTCTGTTTGAATATATTAAGAGTGTTCTTGATAATGCTCACAGGCCATTTCGTTTCGCCTGACCTGGCAACAGGCCTGATACATTCATTTGCGGGAGTCTTTATTTACTTTATCGCCATAATTCTTTTTTTTCTTGTAACCTATAAATGGATGCTAAATAAAGAGGGCTGACCTCATTATTCCGGAATAGACAACTAAATTGAGGAGGAATAAGTCGCGCTCGCGTGTAGATCAAGCCCGGCAAAGGTGTTCCGTGTTCCGTTCATCCGCGCAACTGTTCTCTGACCATTCGCTCTATCCTACTTTGTGGAACGGCTCCGCATCCACGCTAATCCGGCTCCTATTCCGGGCAGGAGAAAAAACAACCCCAAAGGAGAAAACTCCGGTATTTCCGAGATCTGCAGCTGCTCTTTTACCCAGTCCCTTATCCACCCATATTGCTCCAGATATTTTCTGATCAATGCTTTATCGGATTCCGAAAGGCTTGAAAGATCTATACGCTGCCCCGGGGGAAGGTCTAGCATTGCCTTGATCCGCTGTCGGTTGCTTTCCGAGACATCCCATAGAACCTCGGGATGCTCCTCCTGAAAATTATCATAAATACGCTGGGCCTGCATTATTTTGATCGCCAGGATGTCACTGTCTTCGGGACGCTGTTTCATCTTTCTCCTCCAGAGCAGCCCGACAGGGTTCTCTTTTGCGGCGTTCGGGTCGACATACCTATAACCCCCTTTATCCGTACGGTCAACTCTTTTCCAGAGCATCCACCCATCCCCTTCGGGCTTTTCACCTACATCGGTAGGACATAGTTCCCAGTTCTTATGCTGTGTCACGGTATTCATTTCTCCGTTCTCTACGGCGTTCTTCATAAAACTACCTGTTTTCTTCTCGGTTTCACCGGCATACGATACCCCGCAACAGGCTGACAATATGATCGTGGATAGCAAAAAGACAAATACGCTCCCTGAACGGAAAATTGATATTTTCATAATAATGTCCTTTTATGTATAAATAATAATACCCTTTTTAAGGATATCATATTGTAAAGAAAAGGCAACAATATCTGGCTTTTATTAGATTAACGGATATCTGCCGGACTCCACAGATCCTACATACATTAAAGGCACAATTCACAAGGCACAGGAGACCATCTACGGCCGTACCGCGTATCGCGTACCGAGTACCGCAAATCCTGACCACGGACGACAGAGAACATATATTCAAGGCACAAGAAAAACCTCCGTCATTCCTGCGAACGCAGGAATCTACCCGTTTGCAAAGCGCAGAGAGCAGAGCGCATAGAAGACCACAACTATGCCCTTTGCACTATGCTCTATGCCGGATGTAGTCTGTGGTCAATCATCCTACATCCACGGTCGATCTCACCTACACTCTATACCCTGCCCCCCCTCTCAACCCTTCGGCTTTTACGCCTTTACTATCGTATGATATAATGTTGCGTAAAAAAAGGAGGAAGAGATGCCCTTAAAATTCAACAAAATACAAAAAAGCGGACTCAAAAATGTCGCTGAATTGATGTGTACAGCGGCAAGAACGGCGCCTAAAACCCGCGGCCGGGACCACCTTGTTATCGCTACCCTTACAAAAGAGGACAAGAAAAAGGTGATATCCAGGATGAAAACCATCTCCAGAAGGGATGGACGCCCGAGCTGCGCGAGAGACGCTGAAAACATTAAACGCTGCGATAACATAGTCGTTATAGGAGTTAAGAACGAACCGCTGGGCCTTAATTGCGGGTTCTGCGGATACCCTACATGTAAAGCCCTTTCAAGGACCAGGGGTATCTGTTCATACAATCCGATGGACCTTGGCATTGCCCTGGGGTCGGCCTGCGCCCTCGCCTCGACATTTCACGCGGATAATCGGCTCATGTTCTCCATCGGAAAAGCCTGCCTCGAACTGAACCTTTTGGGAAAAGATGTGGCGCAGGTCATAGGGATACCCTTGTCGGCCACGGGAAAGAATGTGTTTTTTGATAGAGATTAGCGCGTCGCGCAGATTTAGACTGAGATTTAGATCTAGCAATCCCTTAATTCGTTTTCTCGATCTCAATCTGAATCTTAATCTAAGAATAAAAAAGACCGATCCAATATTGGATCGGTCTTTTTTATTCTATACGCTAAACGCTATTCTTACGCCTAAGCGTCGTCTTTCTTTTCTTCCTCGGCCTGCGCCTCTTCGGCGGGCTTATCCGCTTCGGATCCACCTTCAGCGGGAGTCTCCTCTTCAGTGGACTGTGAACTGTCGCCCGTGGACTCTTCCGATGGCTTTTCCTCCACCTCTGCCTTTGTCTCTTCCCTGGGATTATCCTCTTCGGCGGACTGCGAACTGTCGTCCTCGGACTCTTGCGCCTTTATCTCTTTTTCAGGAGCTTCCTCCGCGGTATTTTCCTCCGCCGAAGCTTCTTCCTTTTGATCTTCCTTCGGTGCCGGGAGATCGCCCTCCTTATGGGTCAGCGCTATCTTTTTCTGTATCCCGTCTATGTGTATGACCGTGACCTTTATATCATCGCCCGGCTCGAAGACATCCTCCATCCTCTGATTAGGGCCCAGCGGTATCTCGGAAACATGAAGAAGGCCTTCCAGATCTTTTTCAAGTTCCACGAACACGCCGAAATTGGTGATATTTGTCACCTTTCCGGTAACTTCGGTCCCGGCTTTATATTTCTGGCTTATCTCATCCCAGGGATCATCGGAAAGCTGTTTTATCCCGAGAGCGATCCGCCGGTTCTGTTCATCCACATTAAGGATCATGGCGTCTACTTCATCGCCTTTTGTGAGCATTTCCTTCGGATGGTTGACCCTCTTTGTCCAGGAAAAGTCAGAAACATGAACGAGTCCCTCTATGCCGTTCTCAAGCTCGACAAACGCTCCGTAATCCGTGAGCGCGTTAACTTTTCCCTTTATACGGTCACCCACATGGTACTGGTCCTCTACCCCTTCCCAGGGATCCTTTTCCAGCTGTTTTATCCCGAGGGAGAGCTTCTGGTTTTCCTTATCCGTCTTAAGGACCATCGCCTGCACTTCGTCCCCCAGGTTGAACTTTTCACTGGGATGGTTGAACTTTTTGCCCCATGAAAACTCGGAAATGTGTATAAGCCCTTCAATTCCGTTCTCAAGCTCGACAAAAACACCGTACGGCATTATGTTGACCACTTTTCCGGTCACCGTAGAGCTCTCGGGATATTTTTCGTCTATCGTGTCCCAGGGGTTCGGCTCCTTCTGCTTCAACCCCAGGGAGACCTTAACGCTCTCTTTGTCGAAATCAAGGACCTTTACCTCCAGTTCATCGCCGATCTTGACCACTTCACCCGGATGGCTTATGCGTCCCCAGCTCATATCGGTTATATGAAGAAGCCCCGTTATGCCCCCGCCTATATCGACGAAAGCTCCGAAATCGGTGATGTTCCGGACTATGCCCTTGACGATATCGCCCTTGTTAAGGCTTTCCAGGATCTCTTTCTTTTCTTCCTTCCGCTTCTCTTCGACAATTTCCTTCCTGGAAAGGACTATATTCTTTCTCGGCACATTGATCTTCACTATAGCGAAAGTAAGTTTATGGCCTATCAGGTTGTCGCTTCCTCCGTATTCCTGCATTACCGACAGGCTTGCCGGGAGGAACGCTTCCATACCGACATCGACCATAAAGCCACCCCTTACCTTCTTGAAGACCTTTCCTTCTATGACATCGCCTTCCTTGTAATTCTCTACTATATTCTGCCATCCCTTGAACTTCTTGGCTTTCTCGTGGGAAAGTACGACCATGCCGTTATCGTTCTCTTTCGACTCGATAATTACATCGATCTTATCCCCTTCCTTCAGCTCTTCGGGTTCGGTAAACTCCGACTTGTAGACCATCCCTTCGGACTTGTATCCGACATCTACAAGGACCTCCTTGTCGGATATCTGCACTACCGTCCCCTTTACGATCTGGCCCTCCTTTATGTCGGCTACGCTTTCCTCATAAAGTTTTGCCAGTTCCTCGTTAAGTTGCTTGTTCTCGTTCTCTACCATCATCACTTTACATCAACTCCCTTTCAATAGATTTTTGAAGCTGTATTTTACCGCTTTTCGAGCAAAGATGCAATGATTATTTGAGTTATACGAAAGATATACAGGTCGACCGCCACGGCCCCGGACCATATAGCTTATCCCGTAAAAGATAAAAACACTTTGTCCGCCGTCGGTGGCCGGTGGACGAAAACAGTCTGTTCCCTATTGACGATACTCGCTCTCATACTTCTCTTTAAGCCGGAATATCCGATCCATTATAAGGTTGGACACGGCTTCGTATCCCTTGCCTTCTTTCCCCGCTAGCGGGGAATATTCTTCCGGGGAGACCGGATCGCCTATTACGGCCCCTACCCGCGTCCCCAGCTTTATGCCCTTTCCTTTCGGAAAAGCTTCCGCGGAGCCGTATACATAGACCGGCACTACCGGCACCCGGGCCTTCATCACCAGAAAGCCTGTGCCCACTTTTGCCTCCTGCAGATTCCCATCGACCGAACGGGTGCCTTCCGGAAAAACTCCCACAACATACCCGTTCCTCAACCGCCGCAAAGCTTCTTTTATTCCTTTGATAGAGTTCTTTCCGCGCCTCAGGGGTATACAACCCACATTTCTGGTCCAGGCGCCGATCACGGGAACATCGAAAAGCTCCTGCTTTGCCATGAAATCGACCCGATAGGAGGAACAGGCCAGTCCCACAAGAGGAGGATCCATCAGGCTGGCGTGATTGGAGGTAATGATAAAGGGGGGCTCGGGCAGGTTATCAGTACCGTATATACGGACCCTTAGCAGGACCTTCATGATAATTGTGAATATCGCGCGTGAGATATAGTATAGCATTGTATCGGGTATCGGGTATCGGGTATCGGGTATCGGGTTAAACCGGCACCTCATACCTGTTACCGGACGCCTATCCTTTTCTGCTTACAAGTTCGACTATCTTCGCTACCACCTGATCTATCGTCAGGTCGGTCGTGTCTATTAATACCGCGTCGTCCGCTTTCTTAAGAGGACCGACTTCACGGGTCTTATCCGTGTGGTCCCGTTGCTTGAGATCATCTTCTATCTCGCTTTTAGGCACCGGCACCCCTTTGGCCCTCATCTCAGCAAAGCGCCTCTCTACCCTTTCGTCAAAAGCGGCGTCGACATAGAACTTGTATTTCGCTCCGGGAAGGACTACCGTTCCCGTATCCCTTCCCTCCATGACGGCACCATTGGCCTCGGAAGCCATCTTTCTCTGCAAATCGACCATATTTTTCCTTACCTCGGGTATCTTGCAGACATGCTTGACATTGACAGTAACTTCCATCCTGCGTATCTCCTCCGAAACATCCACACCGTCAAGTATGACATTAATGGTCCTTCCTTCTTTTTCCGAAGGAGTAAGGACAAGGTCAAGGTCCCCGGAAAGCTCTATTATGGCTTTCCGGTCCGAAAGGTCCACATTCTTACGCATGACTTTCAGCGTAAGGGCCCTGTAGGTCGCTCCGGTATCGATATAGGTATATCCGAGCCTTTCGGCTACCAGACGGCTTACCGTGCTTTTGCCGCTCCCCGCCGGTCCGTCTATGGCAACGGCGTTGATCTTTTTAAAAAAGTTCATCTCTGAGCGCCTTATAGTTCCTTAAATGTTCCTTAAGATCTTCCTCGTTTTCCCGCCCTAACGCTTCTTCTATCCTCGACAATATCTCTCTGAATTTCGCCGTAGCTTCCAGAACATTATCTTTATTGCTTAAAAGGATATCGCTCCACAGACCCGCGTCCGAAGACGCTATCCTGGTCGTATCCTTGAACCCGGTAGCGAACATGGTCGCCGGGAACTTCTCCTCCAGCACACCCGCAAGCGCATACGCTACAACATGCGGAAGATGGCTCGAATACGCAAGGTTCCTGTCATGCTCTTCGGGTGATATGATCCCTACATCCGCTCCTATACCCGTCCACATACCCTTTAACCTGTCCAGCCCGGACTTATCAACATCGGCATCCGGCGTAAGCAGGCAAACGGACCCTTCAAAAAGGTCCGCCCGGGCGCTTTCAGGGCCTGTCTTTTCCGAACCCGCGAGAGGATGTCCTCCTATGAAAGTGAACTTATCCTTAAACTCACGGGCGAACTCGACTATATCTCTCTTTGTGCTCCCCGCATCTGTTACCACGGCCCCGGCTACATCTACCTCTGCTATTTTCCTCAGGACTCCTCTTATAACATGCACGGGAGTAGCGATAACTATTATATCCGCCCCGGGGAGCGCCTTCGCATAATCATCGACAAATCCCCGTGTAAGGGTCTTTTCCGCTATAGCCCTTTCAAGCGAGGAGCGGCGCCGGCATACTCCCACGACCTCATCGGCCCGCCCTCTTTGGATGAGAGCCTTGCCTATCGAACCGCCTATAAGGCCCACGCCAATTATAACCACTTTTTTGAAATGCATGCTGACTCCAATTTAAGGTAAAGGTACGGGTAAAGCTCTTTTTTCTATACCTCTACCTGTGCCTATGCCTACATAGTCCTACCAACAGCTTCCGCCACTTTACGGCATTCTTTCATGAGGTTCTCGAATTTTTCGGGCAGCAGGGACTGGTCACCGTCCGAATACGCTTCCTCAGGATTCGGGTGCACCTCCACCATAAGGCCGTCACAACCCGCGGCTACAGCGGCCCGGGACATGGCCGTTACCATACCCCACCTCCCGGTGCCGTGGGACGGATCAACCACAACAGGTAAATGAGTAAGGCTTTTTAAGGCCGGTACGGCGTTAAGGTCAAGGGTGTTCCTGGTAAAGGTCTCGAAGGTCCTTATACCTCTTTCGCAAAGGATGACATCCGGATTGCCCCCGGAAAGGACATATTCGGCGCTCATCAGGAACTCTTTAAGGGTGCTGGCTATGCCCCGTTTAAGGAAAACAGGTTTTCTGGTCTTGCCCACTTCTTTCAACAGATCGAAATTCTGCATGTTACGCGCGCCTATCTGTATAATATCAGCGTATTCAAGCACCTTCCCGATCGTCCTTATATCCATAAGCTCCGTTATTATCAGAAGTCCGGTCTTGTCCCGGGCCTCGGCAAGGTATTCCAACCCCTCCTCGCCAAGCCCCTGAAAAGCGTAAGGGGAGGTCCTGGGCTTAAAGGCTCCGCCGCGAAGCACCGTAGCGCCCGCTTTCTTGACCTTCCGGGCAAGGTCCAGCAGACCTTCTTTGGTCTCCACTGAACACGGGCCGGCCATAACGATCAATCTGTCTCCTCCCACCTTGAGCCCGTTCCCGATGTCCACCTTGGTAGGAACCGATCTATAGTCCAGTGAGGCAAGCTTGAATGGCTTAAGGATAGGTATGACCTTTTCCACCCCGGCCATGCCTTCCAGGGGCACCACTCTCAGTTTGTCTTCCTCTCCTATGACCCCTATTATCGACCTTTCCACGCCTTCCGAAAGCCAGGGCTTAAGCCCGAGCCCCTTGACTTTCTCCATTATATGGTCTATCTGTTCTTTCGTAGCCTTAGGCTTAATGACTATTATCATGGCTTTCCTTTCCTCCGCGGTACAGCGGGTTGGTTATTTTTCAGACGGTATCGATGCAAGAGCTTCTTTAAAAACCTGAAGAAAACGGTCGTTCTCTTCGGGAAGGCCTATATTCATCCTGATGAAGCCCTTGAGGCCCCAGGGCGACATTTCTCGTATTATCACACCTTTACTGAGCACATGCTCGAATATTCTCGATGAATCCCTGCCTGTATTGATCAATATGAAATTGGTGCGGCTGGGAATGTATTCGACTCCCAGGTCTTTAAGTGCTTTGTATATTTTCTCCTTTTCAGAGTCCACGAGCTGTCTTGACCTGGAGACGAAATCCTCGTCGTCAAGAGCAGCTTTCGCGGCAACCTGGGCGAGCGAATTAACATTGAAAGGTTCACGGACACGGTTCAGGAAATCGGCTATTTCCGGGCGCGCCACGCCGTAACCTATACGCAGGCCCGCCAGCCCATAGGCTTTTGAAAAAGTTCTGGCGACAACTACGGTCCGGTCTTCCCGGTCGATATACTTAAGGGACTCGGGATAATCTCCGCCGCGGGCGAATTCGTAATAAGCCTCGTCAAGGAAGACCAGCACCCTTTTAGGCATTTTTTCTATGAACGCGTCGAGTTCCCCGGAGTTCGCGTAAGAACCTGTGGGATTGTCGGGATTGGCGATGAATACGGCTTTCGTCCTTCCGGTAACGGCTTCCGCCATGGCCTCCAGATCGTATTTGAAGTCCTTCAGCGGCACTTTTATCACTTTGGCGTTCTTAACTTTGGATGCTATGCTATAAACGGCGAAGGTCGGATCGGCTACGATCACCTCGTCTCCGGGGTCCACGGCGGCGTGGAGGGCCAGCACGATGACCTCGTCCGAACCGTTCCCGAAAACAAAATTTTCCGGGGAAAGCCCGAGTTTTGCCGCCAGGTCCTGCCTAAGATAATGACATCCCCCGTCGGGATACCGGTTTATATCCGGGACCGCTTTTTTTATGGCCTCTATCGCACCGGGAGAACAACCGAGCGGATTCTCGTTCGAAGCAAGCTTGATAACATCTTCCAGTCCGAGTTCCCTCTTGACCTCCTCGATGGGTTTTCCGGGCTTGTACGGCGTTACATCATTCAAATGTTTTTTCCAAGGCATAATTTGTCCTCTTAGCGTTTAGCGTACAGCGTATGGTCTAAACGCTATACCCTGTTCGCTGTACGCTTTTATTTCCCCACGGGATACGACCCCAGCACCTTGAGAAAATGACATTTCTTCTCAAGGGTTTCAAGCGCCTTTTTTATCTTTTTGTCTTCACGGTGCCCCTCAAGGTCCACAAAGAAATAATATTTCCAGAGCCCTCTTTTGGAGGGCCTGGATTCGATCTTTGTAAGGTTTATCCCGGCCGATTTGAAAGAACTCAGCATATCGTGCAATACGCCGGGCCGGTCCTTTACCGAGAACATTATAGAGGTCTTGTCTTTTCCGGAAGGTTTTCCTATATGATCGCCTATAACAAGGAACCTCGTGACATTTGTAGCGCTGTCCTCTATGGACCTGGCCAGAATGTTCAAAGGATATTTCTTGGCGACGAGTTCACTGGCTATGCAGGCCGCTGTTTTTTCTCCGGCCGCTACACCGGCAGCCTTTGCGGTAGAATCAACGGCGTAAAGCTTCGCTGAAGGCAGGTTTTCCTCGATCCAACGCCTGCACTGCCCGAAGACCTCGGATTTAGAGTATATTTTCCTGACCTCTTTGATGTTTTTCCTTTTAGCGAGCAAGCTGTGCCGTATGGCCAGGAAAACCTCAGAACATATCATAAGATCGGAAGAACCGAACATATCAAGCGTATAGTTGACCGCCCCTTCTGTCGAGTTTTCTATCGGGACCACCCCGTAATCCGCGTTCCCTTTCCCGACTTCGGTAAAAACACCGGATATCGTATCACACGGGACATACCGGACGCTCGACCCGAATTTTTTCAGTGCCGCCTGATGCGTAAAAGTCATCTCGGGTCCGAGATAAGCTATCTTTTTCGGCTCTTCAAGAGATATGCACGCCGACATTATCTCGCTGTAAATGGCCTTAAGGGACTCCGCGGAAAGCGGACCCTTGTTCTCCCTTAACACATTGGCATATACCTGCGCTTCTCTTTCGGGACTGTAAATAGGCGCTCTCTTCTTCTTTTTCACATCCCCTATCGCCTGGCTCAATTTGGCTCTTTTGCCCATAAGCCCGACAAGTTTTTTGTCTATGGCGGTTATTTCCGCGCGGAGATCATTCAGGTTTTTCTTCTTCATACTCGGGTTCCTCCGTTGATCCGGCCTTGTCTGATCCGCCGGCCCGGGCGTTCTCTCTTTCGGTTCCGTCTTCCGGGTCTGATCCTCCGGACGCGCCCCGGGGCAAAGGGGCCTCCTCAGCGCCCTCTTCGTTCCCGACCGTTACGCGTGTTTCTTCCGGAGTGTTCTCTTCTTCTTTTTCCTCATTATCCACAGGTACAGGCGCTTCGCCTTTACCGTATTCGAGGTCGTCTTCGGTAAATTCCCGCAATGCCGGGAGGTCACCCAGGGAATTAAGCCCGAAAAGCTCAAGGAATTTATCCGTAGTCCCGTAGATAAGCGGCTTGCCGATGACATCCTTTCTGCCGCGCACCTCTATAAGGTCCTTGTCAAGAAGCGTCCGCAGCACACCACCGACATTCACACCTCTAACGCTTTCTATCTCCGCCCTTGTGGCCGGCTGCTTGTAAGCGATTATAGCAAGTGTCTCGAGCGTAGCGCCCGTGAGCCGTGTCGGTTCTTTCTGATAAAGATTGCTTATCCAGGGCATATATTCCGGCTTGGACACTATCCGGTACCTGCCGGCTATCTCTGCTATATTAAAAGCTCTGCGGCTTCCCTGGTATTCGGATTTCAAAAGCGATATGGTATTCTCGATATCTTTCCTGTCGGTATCCGTTACCGCCTTTTTTATTTCCTCGATGCACAGGCCGTGCTCGGAAACGATAAGCAGAGCTTCTATTATATTCTTGAGCTTGTCGCTGTCCATTTCATCCTCTTCCAGTGGTTTGAGCCCGGTAGAACTTGCACGCCCTTTCCGCCTCTTCAACGCCGCCCAGGGTTTATTCGGTCTTTTCCCCGTTCGTATCTTTCGAAACGGTATCTCTTCTGCCGGCGTCAGGGTTACTGATGATCTCTATGTCTCCGTAGATATCCTTCTGCACGACCAGGACCTCTCTCATTTTCATCAGTTCCAGCACGGCAAGAAAAGTGGCGATGACCTCGTCCTTCACCGTCATGTTCTTAAAAAGTGACCTGAAACCTATCTTTGAGCCCCCGGCCAGGCGGCGGTATATCTCTTGTATCTTGTCGCTTACCGAGAACCTGTCTTTCACCACCTGGTGGAATGTTTCCTTCGAAACCGAGCTCAGGACCTTCCTGAAAGCCGTTATCAGGTCAAAAAGACTGGCCTCGAAATATTCCGTACCGTCGCCGGCAACTACTTTCTCTCTTATCCCAGTTCCTTTTCGGAGGTAAAGATCTTCGCTCCGTTCCTTCATCTGCATAAGCTCCGTGGCGGCTTCCTTGAATTTCTTATATTCCAAAAGCCTCTGCACAAGCTCTTCTCTGGGATCGGGAGCCTCTTCCTCTCCTTCTTCCTCTTCCACGGGAAGCAGCATCCTGCTCTTGATATGCATGAGAGTAGCCGCCATCACCAGGAATTCACCCGCTACCTCGAGGTCCATCATTTTCATGAGCTCCAGGTATTCCATATATTGCCCGGTTATTTCGGAAATGGGTATATCGTAAATATCGATCTTTTCTTTTTTTATAAGAAAAAGAAGAAGGTCGAGCGGGCCCTCGAATATAGGCAGTTTTACTTTGTAGGACATATTTTATTAGATATCAGGTACAGGTACGGGCAGAGATATAGAAAAAGGATATTCCAGAACTGCATTTATCTATACCTGTACCTGTTTTCCTCTACCTTTATTTTCAATCCACCATCTGATGCAGGCACTTTTTGACCTTAGACATAGTCTTTCCGGCCGCTCTCCTGGCTTTTTCAGCCCCGTCCTTAAGGATATCGTGGACATCGTTGTCTGAAAGGGAACCGCGTTTTTCACGGATGGGGTCAAGATAGTTATTAATTGCCCTGGCCAGGCTTTTTTTAACCTCCACATCCCCTATTCTACCCTCTCGATACCTCTTCTTGAAATCATCGACCTCCTCCTTATCGGGGTTGAAAAGGTCGTGATAGGCAAAAACAGGATTGCCTTCAACATTACCGGGTATATCTGCCCTGATCCTGTTAGGGTCCGTGTACATACCGCGGACCTTTTTTTCAACGACTTTAGCGTCATCGGCAAGAGCGATAAAATTTCCGTAGCTTTTGGACATCTTCCTGTTATCCGTCCCTACGAGCTTGGAAACTTTATTCAGGATTGGTTCGGGTTCGGGGAATATCTCTTTTTTGTAAAGGCTGTGGAACCGCCTGATTATCTCCCTGGCAAGTTCAAGGTGAGGAAGCTGGTCTACGCCTACCGGCACCTTATGAGCGCCGTAGAGGGCTATGTCCGCGGTTTGAAGTACCGGGTAACCGAGAAAACCGTAGGTAGCGAGCATCCTGCCTTTAAGCTCCCTGAGCTGTTCCTTATAAGTGGTACATCTTTCCAGCCAGCCGAGGGGGGTCAAAAGAGAAAAGACCATAGAAAGCTCAAGGTGTTCGGGCACCATGCTCTGGATAAAGATAACGCTCCTTTCCGGATCTATGCCGCAGGATATCCAGTCTTTTACTATTTCTATGCTGTTCTCCCTTATGTTCGAAGGTTTCTCGTATTCGCTCATAAGAGCATGCCAGTCAGCTACCATGAAAAAGCAATCATATTCGTCCTGGAACTTCACCCAGTTACCGAGCACTCCTACGAGATGTCCGAGATGGAGCTGCCCGGTAGGCCTCATACCGCTGAGAATGGTATGTTTTTTGGACATGGATTTCCTTTCGTATCCAACCCTAAAAAAACAGGAACAGGTATAGGCACAGGTAAAGGTATAGATAAACGCAGTTCTGGAATACTCTTTTTCTATGCCTCTGCCTTTGCCTGTACCTCCTTAGTGAATTACTTCTCCAACCGCCGTGCCACTTTTTCTATGATATACGCTTCTATGATATCATTCTTCTTTATACCGTTATATCCGTTGATGGAAATACCGCATTCGAACCCCTCCCTGACATCACGGACATCATCCTTGAACCTTTTCAGAGAGTTTATAGTTCCCTCGAAAACGGCTTCCTGGCCTCTTTTCACCCGTATGCGGTCCTTGCGGTGTATAGTACCTTTTGTTACCATACAACCCGCCACATTTCCGTTCCTGGTGGAAAAGACTTCCCTGACCTGCGCGGCCCCCTGTACGACCTCTTTTTCTTCGGGTTCGAGAAGTCCTTCCATGGCGGCTTTAACATCGGCTATGGCTTCGTAGATAACATCATACATTCGTATGTCTATCTTTTCGGATTTGGCAAGCTCTTCGGCCTTTACATCCTTCTTGGTGTGGAACCCTATTATGACCGCGCTGGACACCATGGCAAGCATAACATCGGATTCGTTAACGCTTCCCGTCGCGCCGTGTATGACCTTAAGTTTGACCTCTTCGGTGGAAAGATCTTCCAGAGAGGTCTGTATAGCTTCCACGGATCCCTGAACATCGGCCTTGAGAATGACCTTGAGTTCTTTCACATCTCCCGATTGTATCTGGGAGTGAAGATCCTCCAGGGTGACCCTCTGGCTCCCCGCCATTTTCTTATGGCGCGCCGCGTCCTGCTTCAGGGCGGCAAGCGTTCTCGCTTTTTTCTCGTCCTTGACCACAAAGAATTCGTCACCCGCTACCGGCACCCCCTGAAGACCGAGGATCTCGACCGGAGTAGCCGGACCCGCTTCATTTACCCTTTCTCCCCTGTCGTTTATCATCGCCTTGACCTTGCCGTAAAAAGACCCCGTAAAAACGATGTCGCCCTGTTTAAGCGTCCCGTTCTGAACGAGGAAGGTCGCGACTATACCCTGTCCCTGTGTCTTTTTACCCTCTATAACGACTCCGCGGGCCCTGACATTGGGATTGCACTTGAGCTCCAGAAGCTCCGATTCTAGCATGAGCATTTCTACCAGATTGCCTACACCTTCTCCGGTAACAGCGGAAACCTCCACCATGACGGTATCGCCTCCCCAGTCCTCCGCCGCGAGACCCTCGGTCTGGAGTTCGTTCTTTACCCTGTCGGGATTAGCCCCGGGAAGGTCGCATTTGTTTATCGCGACAACGATCGGCACCTCGGCGGCCCGGGCATGGTCTATCGCCTCTTTCGTCTGCGGCATGACCCCGTCGTCGGCGGCCACTACCAGCACGACCACATCTGTCGCGTTTGCGCCTCTGGCCCTCATGGCGGTAAAAGCGGCGTGGCCGGGCGTGTCGAGAAAGGCTACCGCGCCTTTTTCGGTCTCAACACGGTAAGCTCCTATATGCTGTGTTATACCGCCCTTTTCTCCTTTGGTCACCATGGTATTCCGTATGTAGTCGAGAAGGGATGTCTTCCCGTGGTCAACATGGCCCATGAAAGTAACTATGGGAGCCCTGCTTTCCTTCCCTTCTTTTTCTTCGGATACGAGCGTTTCCTCGTCGTGCTCCTCGACAAGCTCCTTCTCTATGCTTTCCATCGTCTCCGCCACTTCCAGCTCGAAGCCGAAGTTCTTGAGCATATCCCTGACCACTTCTTCGTCAAGGTCCTGGTTTATATTTATGAAGGCGCCTTTCCCCATGACATATTGAAGAAGTTCGTTGGGTTTTTTACTCATCATGGGAGCGAGGGTCCTTATATTCACCGGAAAATGGACTTCCAGTTTCTGGGGCGTTTTCCTTTCAGCGGTCTGGGGAGCCGAAGAAGACTTGCCGGGATATTTTCCGGTACGCTTCATTTTAGTCCACTTTTTAAGCTTAGCGAAGGCCGGCCTCTCTTTTGCTTTCGCCGAAGCCTCTTCCGCGGCTTTTTTCGATCTCTCGGATTTTTTGAGCTTCTTTTCGGATCTGGCCTTCGCGGGTCTCGACCTTTCCTTTTTAAGGTCCTCGACCATATCCTTTACGGGCTTTTCCTCCACGACCTCGGCCTCTGAAGGTTTCGCTCTCTTCACTATCGTGATCTCTCTCAGTTTCGGAGGAAGCTGGGACTTTTTATCTTTCCCGGCCTTCTTTTCCGCTTTTTCTTTCTTCTTTTTAGCCTCTTTGGGCTCAGCGCCTTCCTCTGGCCCCTTTTCGGCCTTTTTCTTATCCTCTTCTTCAGAAGGTTTTTCTGAAGCTTCGGCCTTTTTCGCTTTTTCGGGCTTTGCCTTTTTTTCTTCGGGTTTTTCTTCTTTCTTGGCCTTTTTCGCGGTTTTCTTCACCGCCTTCTTTTTCACGGTTTTTTTCTTGGCCGCTTTTTTGGGCTTTGCCGCGGCCGAACCACCGAGTTTTATCCTTAAAAGACCGGCTATTTTCTCATCTACGCTGCTGTTCCCGTCTTCCGCCTCCACATACAGCTTCTGAAGCTGTTCAAGCACTTCATCGGCGGAAACGCCTAATTCCTTAGCCAAAGCATTAACTGTAATAGCCATTAATCACCTGCTCCTGTTTTTTCTTCTTCGTCGGGTTCGGGGGACCCGTCATTTTCCTGATCTTCATCCTCATCCGGGCGCACTTCCCCCCGATCTTCACTCTCAAGCTCTCTTTCTTCGACGGGCGCTTCTTCGTGGTCTTCTTTCCCGGCGTTATCCGTTCCTTGCCCGGAAACCGCTTCTGCGGCCTGCCGGTCTTCTTCGTTGGATCCTTCCTTCTTCTCCGGACCGGGCTCATCTGCATCTTCCCCGGCGCCGTTATCTTCCTCCGGTGTTCCCTCTTCTTCTCCGGATGGATCTTCTTCGGCTTCTTCTTCTCTCTTTTTCTCTTTTTCCTCTTCTTCCTCGGCTTCGGCCATTACGGCTTCAAGTGTCCTCTCACACGCCTCGAGTATGCTTTCGGCGGTTTTATTGCCCACTCCGTCCAGTTCCATCAAACCTTCAAGCCCGGCTTCTCCAAGCTTCCCTATGGTATCAAGCCCCGCCTCCATAAGCACTTCTTTCTGTTTATCGGTAAGGCCTTCTATATCGGAAACCGGGATATCGGCCATAGCGGCGGTTTCTTCCGACTCGACTTCCAGCTCCCATCCCAGAAGCCGTGAAGCCATGCGTATGTTGCTGCCCTTTTTCCCGATAACTATCGCCAGCTGGTCCTTAGGCACCGTAAGGGATATCGTTGTGCTTTCCCTGTCGATTATCATACGCGTTATCGTCGCCGGGCTGAGGGCCGCCTTCAGCAGTTCCCTTATGTCATCGTTCCACCGTACTATATCTATACGCTCACCGTGCAATTCTTTCACTATGTCCCTTACCCGTGAGCCTCTCATCCCTACGCAGGCTCCGACCGCGTCTACCTTTTCGTCTTTCGAATAGACCGCGATCTTTGTCCTTTCTCCTGCCTCCCTGGCAATGGACCTTATCTCTACGATACCCTGGGATATTTCCGGGACCTCAAGCTCGAAAAGTTTCTTGACGAAACCTTCAGCCGCGCGGGACAGTATTATCTCAGGCCCGCCGGGGCCGCGCCGCACTTCTTTAAGATAGGCTCTGAGCTGTTCGCCCTGACGGAACCTTTCCCGCGGGATCTGCTCCCCTCTGGGCATAATGGCCTCGGTATCGTCAAGCTCAACCACAACACTCCCTTTTTCAAATCTGTGGACCGCTCCGCTTATGATAGTCCCTGTCCTGGTTGAATATTTTTCGTAGATCACATCCCTTTCAGCTTCTCTTATTTTCTGAATTATGACCTGTTTGGCGGTCTGGGCGGCTATTCTGCCGAATCTTTCGGAGTTGACCTCCTCGCCTTCGGAATAAACCTTTATGGCGCCGGAATCGGGGTCCATAGTTACGGAAATATCCTCTTTGGATATATCGGGGTCATCAATGACTTTCCTCGCGGCGCTTACAAGAGCGCTCTCAATAGCTTCTAAGAGGACTTCCTTGCTTATACCTTTTTCCCTCTCGATCCTTTCCAGTGCGGCTAAAAATTCTCCGTTCATTTCATCTCCGTTATTTGCGTTTTAAGACCAGACCCTGTCCGGCTTCATATACTCACGGGACCGGCCCGCGGCCTTGACCTGTTCTTTACTTCTTTACTTCTTTTTCTTCTTGCCTTTCTTGGTAGGCCTCTTGGTTTTCTTTTTCTTGATGTTCTTTTCGAGGTACAATCTCGCCCCGGCTATGATATCCCTTTCTATATCGACAGGACCGTCTTCTGTCATCAATGTGATCCCGCTGTCGCCTTTAACCTCGATAAGCTCCCCCGTAAAAGCGTTCTTCCGGTTTAGAGGGGTAAAAAGGCTGACTTTTACTTTACGGCCTTTCGCCCAAAGAAAATCAGGGGTTTCCTTTAACGCTCTGTCCAGTCCCGGCGAACACACATCTACCAGATAATCCCTGCCCAGAACATCTTCCGCCTCGAGCCAGGAATTCACAATTCGGTTGAATTCCCCGCATTCATCGAGAGTTATGCCTCCCTCTTTGTCGAGCAGTATCTCCACCGCGAGCGTCCTCCTGCCCTTTACGGACATTCCCACAAGGAGATATCCCCTGTCCATGGCCAGCTCACTGACGAATTTTTCTATTTTCTCTGGAACATTGAGCATATTTTTTTCAAAGCAGTTTTAACGGGATCCGTCGTTCCGTTGACCTCAAAAAAATAAGTGGGCATCTGGCCCACTTATCTTCGGTTTCCCTTCGGCAGTATGTTGATTTTATTATAATAATATAGTTATGTCAAGAGGCAAAAAGACGATCAAAGGCCTTTACCAGCTTTCGGCTTCGGTAGTGCCTTCGGGCCTTCCGTATTTGTCGAAATAGGACACCTCTTCACCCGCTACCGTAGGCCAGGGATTGAACTCCTCAGCGGGATCCAGCTTACCTCCACCCACATATTGTTTCCCCACCAGATCGCCTTCATCGTTAAACACTTTTCTTTCAGTGACCCGGCCGTTGGAATTATAATATGTTTCAGAGGACAGGTTCCCGCCGTCATAAGACCACTTTATTGCCGCCCATCCGTCGGAATTCTCCACAAGCCGTCCTTTCGAAGAATAGTTGCTCTCGGAAAGCTTATTTCCAGACCTGTCGTAAGTCTCCTTCTCGGAAAGAGTACCGTCCTCCCTGAAATAATCTATTTCTCTTACCGATCCCGAAGTATAAAATTTTTTGGTCTCCCTTACCTTCCCGTCATCGTAATAAAGCGACCGGTCTTCTTTCGCTGACCCGATAGCCGCGCCCAGAACAAATACCGTTAAAAGCATTATGCGCGTTACTCTGTTCATTCAGCCCTCCTTTTAATGAAAACATTTTATTACATAAACTCGAGAAGGTAAAGAAGTTTGGCCAGGTCCAGACTTTTAGACACCTGGTATCAGCTTTCGGCCTCGCCAGGCTAGAGGCGCGGAGCTCGGGGCTGGAGGCATATTGGCTTTCGGTAGCCTATTGACTATTGACCGTGGACCATGCTCCTTCGCGGTGCTCGGTACGCGCGACGCGGTTTGCCGATTAAGGGGTGGGACAGGTACAGCTTTACTTCCGTACCCGGTACAAAAGTTTTCAGGTTATTAACTACTTGACAGGCGCCGTCCTGCAGGTCATTGAAACGCCAAAGTCCTCTTTTCCCCTTAAGTACTCTCCGGCCGTATTGTATGCTTCCTCCTCGTCAGGGGCATCGCAGATTATCTCTATGACGGTAATGTATTTCATCTGCTTCTCCTTTCCCGGCACATAGCGGCGTACCGGTCAATAGATATCATTAAGGTCTTTGGTTTATTTGTCCCGGTTAACCGCCCTGTAGAGAGCGGCGACCTGGTCTTTGTAAAATTTCTCGTAAACCTCTTTAACATCTTTGGGGCTTACCCGGTTATGCACAGGGTCCACTTTTTTCCGGGGGCCGCCTTTCTTGCCGTAAATTGTGCTGTTCAGCTCACAACCGTGAAGAAATCTTTTCTTCTTCATCACTTTCTCCTCTCCGGGTAACTTCTGGGCCCCTGTTTCTTTCTGAATACGACCTTCCCGTCATCTTCTACGACGAACTCTACCTTGTCCCTGTTCTTTATCCTGAAGTAATTCTGAAGCGCTTTAGGCACGAATATCTGCCCTCTGTCCGATACTGTAGCGAAAAACCTGAACCTGTTCTTTCTCATCGTATTCTGTTCTCCTTAATGTTAACAAGTATAGAACAAGTATTAATACTTGTCAAGTACTTGAAAAAAATATCGTTCGTGTCGGCTACAGCTCGGGTCTCGTCCTTCGGCAGGCTGGGATCGATAGCCAAAAGACATGTTAGCTCATATCTCGGAACTCTTAGGGGTTAGAAAGCTCCGGCTAGAACACACTTATGAACTGTGAATAGTGAATTGTACATGGTCGCCGGAGAAGCGGTGCGCTGACAACCGAAGAAGGCTAAAGGCCCATGTCAGCATCGTGGGAATAAGTGAAAAGTTCAAAGAAAAAATAAAAAATATCGGAAGTCTGAAGAGATTGGAACAGGCAGGTACCGCTTTACTTCCGTACCCGGTACAAACGATTACCGCTGATCGTCAGATCAATACCCCTGGAAATTCTCGAGGATTATCCTTTCATCCGCGACCCCCAGGCCGTCCTTGAGAACACCGACCAGGCTTGTGACCATGGCGGGAGGGCCGCATACATAGAAGGTCCTCTGGTCCTTGTCCGGGATCTCCTCCTCTATCATACAGGAATCTATATACCCTTTTCTTTCGCAAGAACTCTCTCGGGCCTCGGCTTCCGGTGAAGTCAAAGCGTAAACCACTCTAAATAGAGGGTTTTTCCTCTGCATTCGGTCAAGTTCTTCCCTGAAAATTACGCTGTCGGGGTCGTTGTTGCCGTAAAGCAGGACGATATCCTTGCAGGAGCCTGTATCGGCGGCGTAACCGCACATGCTTTTGAAAGGGGTGATCCCTATCCCTCCCGAGAGAAAAGCCAGCTTGTCGCACCTGCTTTCATCCAGAATGAACTTCCCCATAGGCATACGGACCTTTACGGCATCGCCCGGTTCCATGCTCTTCAGAACAGCGGAATAATCACTGTCCGTGAAGCGCTTTGTGAACTCCAGGTATTCTTTTTCCGTCGGTGAACTTGAGAAAGAAAAAGCTTTGGGAGTGTCTTTGCCTTTTACCGGGATAGTAAGTATCATGTACTGCCCCGCCTTGAAATCCGCTTCATCGGGCCTCTCGAACCTGAAGCTGCGGACCCCCGGGACCCGGTCTATGGTCTGTATGAGTTTAACGGTGAATTCCATAATGGCTTCATATCACACACGGAAAAAGGAAAGATCTACAAGGAAAAGCAGACCGTCATATTAAACTGAACATATGCCGGAAAAGTACCGTATTCTTTTTCCCTGTATCTTGTAACTTAATCGTTCAACGGTTCCGGATGGAACTTTTCCGCGGCCGAGCTTATAGCTTCTTTATATTTTTCGTCTATATCGGTAAAAACGATGGCGGAAAAGGACATATGCGGTATCTGTTCCTCCCGTATGACCTTGCCTCTGCATACTATATCCGTTTCGTTCAGCGAAAACCTCAATTCCAGCTCGGCTCCCAGCCTTATCTCTTCGTTGTGATAAAAAAGGACTCCTCCCGCGCCTATGTTCAGAACAGCACCGAGGGACCATTTGTCCTTCTCGCCGCCGGCCTCCCTGAACTCTATGGTCAGGGGTTTCCTCATCCTTTTGTATCTTCTTTTTTCCCTCCCGTCAGACATGTGCTCTCCGTTCTTTGTCTTTCCTTCCTTTTTTCACCAGATCCTTCACCCGCTCCACTATATCCTCTTTTTCGACCAGGGCCTTTTCCCCGGCGGAGCGCTCCGTAAGTTCTATCTTATTTTTCTCAAGGCTTTTCTTCCCTACCACTACCTGGATAGGAAAGCCTATGAGGTCCGCGTCCTTGAACTTAACGCCCGGAGATTTGTCCCTGTCGTCCATTATAGCGTCTATACCGTTCTTTATAAGTTCCGAATATATTCTTTCGGCCTCCCGCTCAACGGCTTCTTCCCCTTTTTTCAGCGGTATAACGATCACTTCGAAAGGACTGATCGCCATAGGCCAGATTATCCCCTTATCGTCATGGCTGGTCTCTATCAGCGAAGCTAATATCCGGTTAACGCCTATCCCGTAACACCCCATTATCAAAGGTCTTTCCTTTCCGTTCTCGTCGAGGAACCCTGCCCCCAGCTTTTCCGAGTATTTGGTCCCGAGCTTGAAGGTGTGGCCTATCTCTATTGACTGCTTTATCTCGATGTTCTCTCCGCACCTGGGACACTTGTCATCTTCCGTAATAACCCTTATATCACCCCATTCGTTAACCTCGAAATCCCTTCCCGGGAAGACATTTTTAAGATGAGTGTCTTTCCTGTTGGATCCCGTAACCGCCGCCGGCATACTGCGTATAGATAGATCGGCGATCTTTTTGACACCGTTGAGCTCTACGGGACCCGAAAAGCCCATGGGGCCTCCAGTTACTTTCTCCACCCCGGACTCATCGGCAAGTTCGAGCGAAGAGACCCCCAGGCATTTCTTGATCTTTGCCTCGTTAGCCTCGTGGTCCCCGCGCAGAAGCACCGCGACAGGTTCGTCATCAGCGATATATATCAGGGTCTTTATAAGGTTTTTTGCCTCTCTTTTGAGAAAACTGCTGACATCTTCGACTGAACTCATCCCGGGAGTTGCCACCTCTTCTATCCCGGGCGGTTCCTCCAGCCCGGGGGCATCTCCCTCTTCCGCGCAGGAAGCCACTTCGGTGCTCGCGGAATACCCGCAGGAGCTGCATAACGCGATAGTATCCTCTCCTATTCCGGTAGGGATCATGAATTCGTGGGAAACCGTACCTCCCATGAGGCCCGGGTCGGCCTCCACGGGAATGTAAGGCAACCCGCACCTGTCGAATATCCTGCAATAAGCGTCATACATCTTCCTGTAGCTTTTTTCCATGGAGACAGTATCGACATCGAAACTGTAAGCGTCTTTCATGATAAACTCACAGCTTCTGACTATGCCGAACCTGGGACGGACCTCATCACGGAACTTGTTCTGGATCTGGTAAAGCGTCAGCGGAAGGTCTTTATACGACCTTATTTCGCCGGAGACAAGGTCCGTTATTATCTCCTCGTGTGTAGGCCCCAGCGCCACTTCTTTCCCGTGCCTGTCCTGGAACTTGATCATAACATCGCCGATGTCTTCATACCTTCCCGTCTTCTTCCAGAGCTCTACGGGCTGCAGGGCAGGCATCAGAAGTTCCGAGGCTCCCGCGGCGTTCATCTCCTCCCTGACGATATTCTCTGCCTTCCTTAATATCTTATACCCGAGCGGAAGATATGTATAAGCTCCCGCGGTAAGCCTTCTTATCAACCCGGCCCTTACCATGAGCTTATGGCTTACCGCCTCCGCGTCCTGGGGATCCTCTCTGAGCGTGGGTATAAAAGTATTGCTCCAGCGCATGTCGTCTCCTTATTAAACTAAACAGGGCATAGGTGTCCGGTATCAGGTATCTGCCGCTTAGTCCTATACCCGGCACCGATAACCCGACACCAGACTACTCTTTCCCCTCTGCTTCTATTATACTCATCAATTCCCTGACTGCAATATCGGCGTTCACTGTTCTGATGATCTTTCCCTCTTTGAAGATAGCCCCTTTTCCTTTTCCGAAAGCTATACCTACATCAGCCGCTTTCGCCTCACCGGGACCGTTGACCTCGCAGCCCATTACTGCGATGAGTAGGTGCTTTTTCGAACCGCGAACCGCGAACCGCGAACCGCATAGCGCTTTTTCGATCTCGTTCACTATAGGTTCCAGGTCCACCTGACAGCGTCCGCAGGTGGGACAGGCGATTATTTCGTGGCCGAACTTTCTGGATCCCACTGAAGAAAGTATCCTTTTGGCGGCGGTGACCTCTTCTTCAGGGGCGGCGGTCAAAGAAACCCTGACGGTATCGCCGATACCGTCCAGAAGAAGGGACCCTATGCCTATACTGGCCTTGACTATCCCGTTGTCCCTGGTCCCGGCGGCGGTAACCCCGAGATGAAAAGGATGATCGCACTCATCCGCCATAAGGCGGTAAGCCTTTACGGTGGTTTCCACATCGGACGATTTGAGAGAGATCACCAGATCGTCGAACTTTGCCTTCCTGAAATGCTCCATGTATCCCAGAAGAGAGCTGACCATAACATCACAGGGCTTCCCTTTGCCCGAAGCGGACTCCGTCAAAGAACCGGAATTCACTCCTATGCGCACGGGAACGCCGCGCTCCCTGCAGGCGCTTATCACCCGGTCTATATGGTCCTTCCGCCTGATGTTCCCGGGATTTATCCTTATCTTGTCGGCACCGCGCTTTACAGCTTCCAGGGCAAGCCTGTGATCAAAATGAATATCCGCCACAAGCGGTATACCGATCTCTTCGCGGATATCCTCCACAGCTTTCGCGTCTTCCGGCGACTTCACGGAAACCCTTACTATTTCGCAACCTGCCTTTTCCAGCCGCTTTATCTGGCTTACCGTCGCGGGGATATCGGCGGTCACGGTGTTGGTCATGGATTGTATGCTTACCGGATGATCCGAGCCTATGTAAACATCGCCGATCCTGACAGTCCTAGTTTTTCTTCGTTTGATCATAATGATCCGGTCCACGGTCCACAGACCACGGTCCACTTACATGCGGACTGTCGACTGTGGACGGTCGATAAGTCTATTTCTCCTGCACCGTCTCCGTCCGCTCCCGCGGCTCTCCCTTGCCCAACGGCGTGAACTTCATCAGATCGTTCCAGCTGATGAAAAGCGCGAAAGCGATCAGGAGCGCGAGAGCTATATTCGTGATCACATCCTGGGTTCTGGCGCTGATCGGCTTGTTCCTTATTTTTTCTATCCCGAGGAACAATATGTGGCCTCCGTCAAGCACGGGAAAAGGCAAAAGGTTGAATATCGCAAGGGCCATGCTTACATGCGCGGTTATTATCAACAGGGGCACTATGCCGACTCTAGCCGCTTTGCCCATAAGATGCGCTATACCTATAGGCCCTGAAACCGATGCTTTTACCGGCATTCCTCCGGTCACAAGAAGCCAGACACCCTTATAGGTCATAGCGGTAAGGCCCAGAAGTTTTCTTCCACCGTGATAAAAAGCCTCTACCGGCCCGTAAGAGACCGACAGGAGTTCACTTTGCGGGGCTATACCTATGAGCGGACGGGTAATAGTCTGTCCGAAAATGTTCTTGACTTTCGAGATATCAGGCTCTACCGGCAATTCCCGTATATGATCGCCCCTTTCGACCGAAACGGTAAGCGCTTTTCCTTCCCGTGCGTTTTTCTTGATGTTCTCGACTATATCGTCCCAGTACCTTACCTCCCCGCCGTTTATGGAAATGATCCTGTCCCCCGCCTTTACACCCGCTTCTTCCGCGGGATACCCTTTCAAGACCTCGCCTACCCGGTTCGAAAGAGTGGGCACCCCGATCATGAATATGACGCTGAAAAGGATGTAAGCGAAGATGTAATTCGTTAAAGCTCCGGCTGCGACCACCCAGAACCTGTGGCCTACGGGTTTAGCTAAAAATTCGTCGTCCTTTCCTTCAGATTCCTGAGGGTCATCTCCAGCCATCTTACAATACCCCCCGAAAGGAAGAAGAGAAACCCTGTAATCCGTACCCCCCTTGGTTATCCCGAAAAGCCTTTTACCCATCCCCAGAGAGAAAGCTTCGACTTTTATCCCCGCTTTTTTCGCGGCGAAAAGATGTCCGGCCTCGTGTATGAGCACCAGGAAGCTGAATACCACAACGACTACTATGACTGTTAGCAAGATGATACCTCCGTTTCTAAGATCTAGATCGAGATTTAGATTCAGACAAACCCTGGCTTCTCAATCTCAGTCTCAATCTTAATCTATTTCTTTATTCCGAACATCTCGAGGACCCTTGTCTCCCCCCACTTTTCGGCCTGTAATATATCCTCCAGGTCAGGGTCTTTGACCGATTTGTGTTCCCTCATTATCTTTTCCACTGATCTTGTTATATCCGTGAAATCTATCCTGTTGTCCAGAAAAAGCTTAACCGCTTTTTCGTTGGCGCCGTTAAGGACCGCGGGTAAAGTGCCTCCCTCCTTAAGGGCCTCGTAAGCCAGGTCCAGAGCGGGAAACCTGGATGTGTCCGGCTCTTCAAAAGAAAGCCCTTTCAGCCTAGCCAGGTCCACTCTGGGGAGATCGCTTTCCACGATCTCAGGATAAGAAAGGGCTTTCAGCACGGGGAACCTCATATCCGGCATGAAAAGGCTGGCCGTAACAGTTCCATCCCTGAATTCCGCGAGGGAATGGACCACCGCTTCGGGATGTATAACAACCTTGATCTTCTCCGGCTCTATATCAAAAAGCCATCTGGCCTCTATAACCTCCAGGCCTTTATTCATGAGAGTAGCTGAATCGACCGTTATTTTCGGACCCATATCCCATGTCGGGTGGTCCAGCACTTCTTCTACGGTCAACTTCTCGAAATCCTCTTTATTACGGTCTTTCAGAGCCCCTCCGCTTCCGGTAAGGTAAAGGGCCCGTACATCTGACGGGGCCCTGCCCGAAAGGCACTGCATGGCGGCGCTGTGTTCGCTGTCTACGGGAATGATCGAAGCGCCGTACTGTTTTTCAAGGCTTTTTATCAGATTACCGGCGGAAACGACAGGTTCTTTGCTGGCAAGGGCCACCCTGTTGCCTTTTTTCAGGGAGACCACCAGCGGCTTAAGTGATGCCGTGCCGGATATGGCCATAAAAATAAGCGAGGCGTCTTTTGAAGCCATCTCCTCCAGCCCGGCTTCTCCGGAAAGGACGCGCATGCCGTCCGGAAGACCGCGCTTTATTTGCCCGTATTTGTTTTCGTCCGTGATCGCCAGGAATTCCGGACGGAACTCCTCGGCCTGCGCCAGGAGAAGTTCCGTATTCCCGTGGCCGGTAAGCCCCTTGACCCTGAAACTGGCCGGATACCGCCTCACTATATCCAGCACGCTCCTGCCGACCGAACCCGTAGAACCGAAAAGTATTATTTCTTTCATAGTCATTTACAAGTTTGCAGTTCGCAGGCCTGAAAAATATCCGCCCGGCACGCTTCCCCGCCGTTCCGGACACAAGAACTACGAACCAGCTCTCTGAACTCCTCAATTAGAATGTTTTCACATAAAAATAAAAAACGGGAGCGGTAAAAAGCAGGCTGTCCATAAGGTCCAGAAACCCTCCTATTCCCGCCAGGACCTTTCCGGCGTCTTTCATTCCGCAATCCCGCTTGATCAGGCTTTCTGCAAGGTCACCTGTCTGCCCCAGCGAAGCGAGGATAACCCCAAGGACGATAAGATGACCCACTGAAAAGCCGGTCAGGCCTCTGCCGACCAGAACCGCCAGCATAACGCTCAGAAGGACGCCTCCCACCGTGCCCTCCTTGGTCTTTTTAGGGCTTATCCTGGGGATCAGTTCTGTCTTCCCGAACTTCCGCCCTATAAGGTACGCTCCGATATCGGTGCTTTTCGTCACTATTATGAGAAAAGCGACAAGGTTGGAACCATCCGGCAGAGCCCGCAGCCTGACGAAAAAAGAAAAGAACCACGCTATGTAAAAAAGAGAGAAAAGAGTCACCGCCATGCTTACAAGGTGGTCTCTTTCGTTGTCTGTCCGCACGAACTGGAGAACAAGAGCCAGAAGGCTCGCTATAACGATCAGCAGAGGCTCAAGATGCTTGAGGTCGGGAAGGCCGCTGCCTATGTAAATAACCACGGGGACAAGGCTGCCTACGAATGTCCCGAAATATTTATAAACGAAGATCTTACGGTTCTCGACCATACGGAAGAACTCGAACTGTGCTACGGCGACGAACCCGGCGATGACCAGGGCGAAAAGCCATTCCGGGAACACATAGACTATAACGGCCACAACGGCAATAAGTATTACGCTTACCAGGGTCCTTAAACCGAATTTATCCACCGTACCTCCTGCTTCTTCTCGTATATTCTTCTATAGCCTTTTCCAGTTCTTCCGTGCCGAAATCAGGCCAGAGCGTTTCCGTAAAATATAATTCGGAATAAGCCGCCTGCCAGATGAGGAAATTGCTGATCCTTACCTCTCCGCTGGTCCTTATCAAAAGGTCCGGGTCGGGCATACCCGCCGTTTCAAGATACGACGAGAATTTCAACTCATCAAGCGTCCGTATACCTTCATCGCTGAGGTCGGCCGAAACACGCTTTACGGCTTCCAGTATCTCTTTCCTGCCGCCGTAATTCAAAGCGAGGTTCAAGGTCATTCCGTTATTGGACGAGGTTTCTTTTTCCGCGGCGATGAGGTTCTTTCTCAGGGCGGACGGCAGATCCCCGGCGTCTCCGATAACCTTCAGGCGGATGTTGTTGGACCGGATCTTTCCGAGATATTTTTTAAGGCTGTTCCCTATAAGAGAAAACAGGGCGTTCACTGCCAGGGAGGACCTTTTCCAGTTCTCGGTCGAAAACCCGTAAAGGGTCAGGAACTTCACGCCTTTCCTCGCGCAGGCTTCGGAAACAAGGTCTACGGAACGGACCCCGGCCTGATGTCCCATTATTGAGGGAAGTTTACGCTCCCTGGCCCATCTCCTGTTGCCGTCCATTATTATAGCTATGTGTACGGGGACTTTCTGCTCCATAACTGATCATACGGGAAGGGTAGAGGACCGGAATCCTCTGCCCCACGATATCGGGAACACGGCCTGCTCCGGACCCGAGGATCTATGCCGCGCCTATTTTACGACATCCGCTTTCTTTTCCACGAATTCCGGGAGTATTACGATCTCGACCCTTCTGTTCTTCGCTCGCCCTGCGGCCGTGGCATTGGAAGCTACCGGCTGGTATTCACCGTACCCCGTAGCGGAGAGCCTGCCGGGCGCAATACCCTTGCTCTCCATGTAATGAAGGACCGTGGTAGCCCTCGCGGTCGAAAGTTCCCAGTTGGACTTCCACCCGGAGTGCTTGATAGGCACATTATCCGTATGGCCTTCAATGCCTATGCTCTGTTCCGGTATTTCCTTCTTAATGACATTTATAACCTTGTCCAGGACGGGATAGGCGTTGTTTTTCAGAGTATCCTTGCCTGAATCGAAAAGGATCGAATTGGATAGCACGATGACAAGGCCCTTGTCATCCATCCGCAGGGAAACCTCTTTGTTCTCTATCTGCCGGCTAAGCTTTTTCTGAAGCTCCATCTTAGCCCTCTCAAGGTCGCTTATCTTGTCCTCTAGCGCGTTTATCTTCTGCTTGCTCCGCGGGTTCTGCTTGTAAAAGTTCACCGCGCATCCGGAGCTCATCGCGCAGAACAGTAATACGATAGATAGTACCGTAGCGGTTTTTCTCGTGGAATTCATTTTATCCTCCTTATTTGGGTTCCTTCCGAGGATCTGACCGGTCATCCGTGGACATTTCATATTTTATCACACAAAGGCTTTTATATCACAGGAGAAATATCCGCCCCCCCTGCAGCTGCTCAAGGCCCGGAAAGTGTTAAAGAAAACTCCCGCCCGCGGCCGTATGCGCTATTCTCCGGGAAAGTCCGGCTCTCTTAACCGGATCGATCTATTTATAACTGAATGTCTGCTTTCTGCTTTTGCCGACCGAAACCAGCATAATATCCGTACCGATAAGCTCCTCTATCCGGGCCAGGTATTTCCTGGCGTTCTCGGGCAGATCAGCGTAGGAAGTCTTCTCTGAAGTGTCTTCCTTCCAACCCGGATGCTCTTCATATACGGGTTCGCATTCCTCGAGAAAATTGGGGTCTCCCGGGATGTTGTTATAAATTTTGCCTTTATACCTGTACCCCGTACAGATCTTTATGCTTTCAAGTTCATCAAGCACATCTATTTTGGTTATAGCTACCTGGTCTATCCCGTTTATTGCCACGGATTGCCTGACAAGAACACTGTCGAACCACCCGCATCTCCTTGCCCTGCCTGTAGTCGCGCCGAATTCGCCTCCTTTTTCCCTTATCCTGTCCATAAGGTCTTCACCGAATTCGGTGGGAAAAGGGCCCTCCCCTACTCTGGTAGTATAAGCTTTGACGACCCCGACCACTCTGTCTATTCTGGACGGCCCCACACCGCCTCCCGTGCAAGCTCCCCCGGCGGTCGAGTTAGATGAAGTAACATAGGGATATGTCCCGTAATCGACATCCAGGTATGTCCCCTGTGCTCCCTCGAAAAGTATTGAATCCCCGCGCTCAAGCGCCTCGTTGAGCAGTTTCGTCGTGTCACAGATGTATTCCTTAAGCAGATCCGCGTATTCAAGGTATTCGCGGTAAATGCTTTTAGCGTCGAACTCTTCAAAGCCTCCTTCTTTGAGCATGGGATTCTTTTCCTCTATATTATCCTCCAGCCTGGTCCTGAAAAAATCGGGATCGTAGAGTTCTCCCATCCTTATCCCTATCCTGGAGACTTTATCGCCGTAACAGGGCCCTATGCCTTTTTTAGTGGTCCCTATTTTCCCCTTTTTCCTCTTGGATTCCCGGAGTTCGTCTATCCTTTTGTGATAAGGGAAAATAATATGGGCCTTGTCGCTTATCTTCAGCCTCCCCGCTGTCTGTATACCCTGTTGTTTCAGGATCTCTATTTCGTTTATCAGGGCCTTCGGATCTACCACGACACCGTGGCCGATCACACATATCTTGCCTTCGTGCAGTATTCCCGACGGGATGAGATGGAGTACATATTTATTCTCTCCTATTACAACGGTATGCCCGGCGTTATTGCCCCCCTGGTACCGCACGACATACTGAACATCCCGTGTAAGGATGTCTATGACCTTTCCTTTTCCTTCGTCGCCCCACTGGGCTCCCACTAAAACCGTGACTTGTCGTCCCATTTCTTTCCTTCCTGATGATTTTCGATTCATAAAAGTTCTCTTTTAAAACAGCCCCTCACCTTCTCGGCTCCTGCCGGGGAGGCGGAGGAGGAGTATGTACCTGCGGAGGCTGCGGAGGAGGCTGCGGAGGATTATGCACCTGCGGCAATTGAGGAGGATGAGGCGGCTGTTGCAGCATTTGCTGCTGCTGCTGCATCTGCAGGTTACGCATAAGCTGCTCCTGCTGCTGTATCTGCCTCATCATCCTTTCTGTCTGCAGCCTGGTAGCCTCGTTATTCACCCGGACATAAAGGTCATAAAGCGGGCGTTCGTCCAGATCCTCTATATTCCGGGCAATTTCCCCGGGCGGAGCGTATAAATACTGCTTTGATCCGTCCTCTTCCACCCGCAGAAAAAGATTGGGAACAAGATATACTATCTCTCCGAAAACCTTCAATCTTTTATAAATAGTGTCCAGCATTTCTTTTTTTTCATAAGGGACTTCTATTTCATCTTCGGGTTCTTCCTCCTGCGGAGGCGGCTTCAGTTCCGGCTCTTCCGGAACCTCCGGGGAGGGCATCTCTTTTGCGGACGGAGGCGCCTCATCTCCGGTTATTCCCCGGGCAGGCTTATCGGCGGCCGGCATCCGGGGGGAGACCTCATCCCCTGGCATAGGCATCTCCGGCACGATATCGCCGGGGGCTCCGGATCCCGGGGGTGTTTGCCCGGACTGCGCCGGCGGACCGGGCTCATCGAGCGGCGCTTCTAAGGAAGGATATCCCGGCGGGATCTCCTCCCCCGAAGGTATCCCGGTATCCCCTACAGGGCTCTTTTGCGGTCCTTCCCGTCCGGAGGCTTCCTGCGGGTACTTGCGGGACGGGGCACCTTCTCCCGGGGGCGCGGAAGGTCTTTGTTCCGGGGACGGCAGCTCATCCTGTCCGGGAGGAGAAACCGTCGCGGAAGCGCTTTCTATCATCTGTTTTAGGGACAACAACCGATCTTTTTCAAGGCTGTTGATCCTCTGCGGAATACTTCCCTCGGGGGCGTAAAAATAATGCATCGCCCCGTCCATAACGCTTTTCTTGTACGACAGTCCCGGGATATGTTCAACCAGATAAGGTTTATCCGCAAGCGTCTTTTCTATGTCGCCGGCGATCTTTTCCCTGGATACAAGCGAGGAGAATTCAGGCGGGCCTACGCCTCTGTTCACTCCTCCGGGAACGGGTTCCGCTTCAGGGACCTTGCCCCCGGGCGCAGGGACCCGTTCCGCGCCTCTTCCCAGGTTCGCGATCCCTTCCCTGACCTTTTCCCAGATCCTCACGAACAGACCTTTTTCACCTTCCCCCTGCGGGGGCACGGGCCTTTCTGGAACGGCTTTCCGCTTCGCGGCTTCCTCTTCTCCCGCTTCAGGGCCGAAACCGGCGGTTATCCTTTCCCACAACCTTATGAGAAAACCTTTATCGTCCTGAGCGTAAGCTTCTGAAACGCGAGAACAGTTCACCAGGGCTATACACAATAAGATAACCAGTATCCGTCTAGCTCGAAAAAAACTCACATCCCTCCTGTTACGGTATATTGTTACGACAGCCTTACGGTTTTACGAATATTTGTTTTACTTTTTTTATATTTCCGGCCTTGCTGAGTTTTTTTAAGGTCTGTCCCGGTATTTCGCTGTCAACATTAAGAAGGCTTATTGCCTGCCCCGTGCGCTTATCCCTGCCGAAACTCATTTCCGCTATGTTCACGCCGTGCTTGCCGAGTATCGTACCTATCTTACCCACAACACCCGGCACATCATCGTTGGAAACTACCAGCATATATCCGTCAGGTACCGCTTCCACATAGAATTTATCGATCTTTATGATCCTCGGTTCGTTGTTGGAAAAAAGGGTCCCCATTATGAAACGCTTTTTCCCGGCGGCAACGAACTCCACGCTTATCAGGTTCGCGAAATCGGTTATTTTCCGGGTCTTTTTCTCCGATACTTTAATACCGCGTTCTTCCGCTATTAAAGCGGAATTGACATAATTGACATCACCGCGCATTGTCGGTTCGAAAACCCCCTTCAGAAGAGCCCTGGTTATGGGTGAAACATCTCCTTTTGCCACCTCGCCTATGTAATTTATGGTGATCCCCTTAATCGTATTCTCTATAAGCTGCCCCTGGATGGATCCCAGCCTCTCGGCAAGGTTGATATAAGGCCTTAAGGTCTCCATGGCTTCGCTTTCAATGCCCGGCATGTTCGCCGCGTTACGGTACCCTTTCCCGAGAAGGGCGTCCGAAACGGCCCTGGCCATATCTACAGCTACGCTTATCTGGGCTTCTTTAGTGGCGGCTCCGAGATGCGGGGTCGCCACTATCCTTTCGCTGTTTATTACAGGGCTGTCAACAGGCGGTTTTGACGGCGTTTCAAAAACATCCAGAGCCGCCCCGGCAACCTTTCCGTTCCTGAGATATCTGGCAAGGGCCTTTTCGTCTATAATACCGCCCCTTGCCGCGTTTATTATCCGGACTCCTTTTTTCATCTTCTTGAAAGCCTTTTCATCTATAAGGTGCCTGGTCTCTTCCGTCAGCGGAGTATGTATGGTGATAAAATCGGCGGCGGAAAGGAGTTCGTTCATGGAAACGGGCTCAACGCTCAGGCTCTTGGCCTTTTCCGCGGTAAGGAACGGGTCAAAAGCCACCACTTTCATGCCGAAACTCAAAGCCCGCTTTGAGAATTCGGACCCTATTCTGCCCATACCTATTATGCCGAGGGTCTTACCGTAAAGCTCGACTCCCATGAATTTTTTCCTGTCCCAGACGCCGGACTTTATAGACGCATGCGCCTGCGGAATGTTCCTGGAAAGTGCCAGCATAAGGCTGAAAGCGTGCTCTGCGGTAGACACCGTATTGCCTGAAGGGGCATTCATCACTATTATGCCCTTTTGAGAGGCCGCCGCGACATCAACATTGTCCAGTCCCACTCCCGCCCTTCCTATGACCTTGAGTTTATCGGAAGCGTTTATTATTTTTCTGGTGACCGTGGTTC
Source organism: Candidatus Omnitrophota bacterium (assembly GCA_014728075.1). GTDB lineage: Bacteria > Omnitrophota > Gorgyraeia > Tantalellales > Tantalellaceae > WJMG01. Next base: position 35,920 of record WJMG01000081.1, read on the forward strand.
CGCTTCTTATTATTATCCCGTCGAAGCCCTTTATCTTCCGGGCGAGCTCATTGTCCGTAAGACCGACCGCCTCAACGACCTTTATGCCGTTCTTTTTAAGTATATCCATGCCTTCTTTTGCCAGCGGGTCGCTTAAGAGCACTTTGATACTATTTTTTTTCTTACCTGATCTCATATCTGCCTTCGCCTTATGTCCCATCAGTACCCACCCGGCGTTTGCCCCAGGACTTCAAGGGCTCCGGCCGCCCCTTTACCGTATCCCGCGTCATATCCGATCCTGTTAAGGACCCGTTCCACGGCTGAAAGTGCCGAAACAATATCGTATTCGTCCGTATACCCCAGATGGCCCAAACGGAATATTTTCCCTTTCAAATGAGCCTGCCCGCCTGCGACCGTGATCCCTTCTTCTTCCCGAAGCTCCCTGACCAGCCTTTCCCCGTCTATACCCGGCGGGACCTTTACGGCGGTAAGGGCGTTGGACGGCCTCCTGCTGAAAAGCTCCAGCCCCATAGACCGTATTCCGGCTCTGGCCGAACTGGCCAGCAAAGCATGCCTCCGCAGAACGGCTTCCATGCCTTCAGAGAGCATATTGTCAAGTACACTGTCGAGCCCCGCGACGAGCGATATGGCCGGTGTCCATGGAGTATCATCCCGTTCGTAAGCGTTTAGCGCTTTCCCGAGGTCGAAATAATATTTGGGCAGGTCCGATCTTTTGACCATATCCCTGGCTTTAGGGCTAAGGCTCACGAACCCCAGGCCGGGGGGAAGCATAAGGCCTTTCTGGCTGCCGCACACCACCACATCAACGCCCCATTCATCCGTACACAGCTCATCCGCTGAAAGTCCGCTTATAGCGTCGACTACGAGCGCGGCGCCCGAGGGTTTAACGGCCTCGCCTATCGCACGGATATCGTTGGCAACCCCGGTAGATGTTTCGCAAAGCGTTGTGAATACAGCTTTGATATCTTCGTTTTCCCCCAGGATACGGCGTATCTCTCCGGGATCGGCAGGATGCCCCCATTCGACCTTGTACTCGTGGACATCGATCCCGTAACCGGCGGATATATCGGAGAACCTTCCGCCGAATTTGCCGCCGTTGACCACAAGGACGCGGTCCCCGCGGGACAGAAGGTTGACCACGGAAGCTTCCATGGCGCCCGTACCGCTGGATGCGAGAACAAGGACCGGCTCAGATGTGCTGAACAGTTCGCGCAGTTTGGCATGCACCCTTCCCAGGACCGACCTGAATGCGGGGGTCCTGTGGTGCACAAGGGTTTCAGCCATGCGCAGCAAAACATTCTCCGGGACAGGAGTAGGCCCGGGCGACATAAGCCTGTTCTTTTTCATTTTAATCTCCCGGGAGGGCGGAGCCCGCCCGGATGCCTCCGTAATGATCAGATAGCAGAGATCACGCTGTCAACAACACCGTAGTTTTTGGCTTCCTCGGCGGTCATGAAAAAATCGCGGTCAGTATCAGTCTGTATCTTTTCCGCCGGCTGGCCGGTATGGTCCACAAGGATCTTTTCAAGCTCTTCCCTCATCCTGAGTATCTCTTTGGCCTGTATTTTGATGTCCGCGGCGGTACCCTGCACCCCGCCCCAGGGCTGGTGGATCATTATCCGGGAATGAGGCAAAGCGTACCTTTTACCTTTGGTGCCGGCCGCCAGCAGAACGGCTCCCATACTCGAAGCCTGCCCCACGCAATAGGTGTTCACATCCGGCTTAACGAACTGCATTGTATCGTAGATGGAGAGCCCGCTCGTAACATGCCCCCCGGGTGAATTGATATAGACATTTATATCCTTATCCGCGTCTTCCATCTGCAGGAACAGAAGTTCAGCTATTACTATGTTCGCCACATTATCGTCTATCGGGGTGCCTATGAAAACTATCCGGTCCTTTAAAAGACGGGAATAAATATCATATGCCCTTTCGGTCCTTCCTTCTTTCTCGATCACCATCGGTATAACGCTCATGATCCCTCCCCTCGGATAACAGGTCCCATCACTTTTCGGAGATAACAGCTTCGTCGAGAAGGAAATCCAGTGTCTTTTCCTCGCGCAGCTGCTCCCGTAAACCGGCGATGAGATCGTGTTCTTCGTAATATTTCTTTATCTCCTCGAAATCCTTGTTATACGCGGCTGAAAGGTTCCCCAGCCAGCCGTCCACATCTTCCTCCGAAACCGATATCTTCTCTTTTTCGGCTATGCCCTCCAGGATAAAATAAAGTTTTACCTTATTCTCCGCTTCTACCCTGAGCTGTTTCTCAAGTTTATCTTTATGCGCCCCTATCGCTTCCTTGCCGACGCCTTTCTGCAGAAGCTCGTTCTCGGCTTTTTCCATCAGGACTTTCAGCTGGCGGTCCACCATGGTCCCGGGAGCCTCGACCGGATGTTTTTTGAGAAGCTGCTCCATTATCTGGTTCTTCATACCGATACGGGCATTGGCTTCTTTTCTCTCAAGGAGCTGGGACCTTATTTCCCCGCGCACCTCTTCCATGTCCTTCTTTCCGAACTTGGCCGCTAGTTCAGCATCGGCCTCCGGGAGTTTTTTCTCCTTCACATCTTTCACTACGGTCTTGAAAACCGCTTTTTTGCCGGCATACTTTTTGTCGGGATAATTTCCGGGAAGAGTGACATCGATCTCTTTGGTCTCTCCCTTCTTCATGCCTATGAGCTCTTTGCCCATACCCAGTAAAGAAGCTTCTTCGTCGGCCTCGACCCACATATTCTCTCTTTTCCCGGATATGACGGAGCCGTCCATGAAAGTCTCGACATCACATACAGCGAAATCCCCTTTTTCAACGGGGCGGTCGGCCTCGATGAATTCCGCGTGCTGCGCCCGAAGATGATCTATCGCCTTGCTCACTTCATCATCGGTGACTTTGACCTTTTCAGTGGAAACCTTGATCCCCTTATATTTCTTGAGGCCCACTTCCGGTTGTGTATCTACCGTGGCGGTAAAGGTGAGCTCACCGGAAAGCGCCAGGTTCACATCGGCGACCTCGGGGAAACTTACCGGAGATATCGAATGCTCATCCAGGGCCTGCTGATAGGCGGCGGGGATAAGCCTTTCCTTCACCTTGTCCATCGCTTCGGCGCCGTAATTCTTCCTTACTATGTCCATAGGGGCTTTGCCCCTGCGGAAGCCGGGTATATTGACGCTTGATTTAATGTCCGTCAGAACGCTGTCGAACATGGCATCGACCGTGTCCCGGGGTATTTCCACTTTTATTTCTCTCGCTGTTCCTTTTAGTTTTTTTACCTTACTCTTCATTTATCTCTCCTGTCACTGTCGATTCGGGGCGCCGCGCGCCGTACATCAAAAGTCAGGCTCTATAAGCCCGAAATTACCGTCACTTTTCCTGTAAAGAAGATTTATCTCTCCCGTATCCGCATTTTTGAACATCATGAAATCCTTATCCGTAAGACCGAGTTCGAGTTTTGCTTCTTCCGGAAGCATCGGTTTATCCGCAAA
>WJMG01000082.1 GCA_014728075.1 Candidatus Omnitrophota bacterium
CTTCAAGTCCATGTTCGCAAGTATTTTCCGTATATCGTCGCCTGTGGTGTTCACGATAATATCGACCTCGGCGAGTTCTCCGCTTTTAGACATCGCCTCGAGCTCATCCCTTCCCGCGGCGTGCCTTATCTCACCCTTGAATCCGGTGCGCCTAAGCTCCCTGACGCCTTTTTCCATATCTCCGTAGACCAGCGCCACCTTTTCGGCGGAAAGCATCTGCAGTTCAAAAGCTTTTTTCTTAACGGGCAGAAGGTCCAAAGCGCCCGAACTGATGGCCTTTTCTATCCCTGGATAATCTTCCCCTCTCGAATACTCTGTCTGCCTGCCACTGTGGTAAAGCTGGATCATATATCCTGCCGGGCGTTCCGCCCCGAGCCCTACGGGTATGACCTGCATCGTCACATCCCTGTTTCCGGCATACCCTTCTATCATGGCCGCCGTCCCTTTGATAAGAGCTTCTCTGATGGTCTTTCCGATATTGCCGTCCTCGAACAGAGAGTAGCCGGGCGTAATGTCTTCTCTATACTCCTTATACTCCTTCATTATGTCACGAAAAGAACGATTAGCGTAAACGGAGTTTCCGGCGCCGTCGGCTATCATGACACCCAGGGAAGACCTGTCTATCTCTCGCAATATCGCCTCTTCCCGATCCTCCAATATGTCGGAGACCGTCTCCTTTTCTGCGATCCGAGACCTCTGTTGTTTCAATTTTTCGGCCGCCTCTTTCCTTTCGCTCACATCCTGGAAAATGCCCACAATATACTTTTCACCTTTTACATATATAACAGCCGAGTTTATGTCCGCGAAGAAAATCGTGCCGTCCTTTCTTTTCACGGGGATCTCCCTAGCGTAATTTATCTTATTTTCACTGACATTGGAAAAATGTTTTGCGACTTCTTCCATAGCTTCCCAGGGATGGATATCACTTATGCCGAGCGATAAAAGCTCGTCCTTTGAATACCCCAGCATACTGCATATCTCGGGATTGGCGTCCGAGAACACCACCTCTCCCGCGTCCATATCCGCCCTGGCCAAAAGAGCTCCGTTGGGCATACCCTCGAAAAGCGACCTGAACCTTTCTTCTGACTCCCTTATCCGATCGATCATTCTTTTTTCTTCCGTTCTGTCCACTATAACACCGACAAGACCTTCGGTACCTTCGGGAGAATTGAAGACAGCCTTGTAAAAAACAACATCTCTTTCCTCTCCCGCGGGCGTCATCACCTTCCCTTCGTAAACCTGTTTTCCCCTGTTTGAGATCAGTTCGGCATCCGCCTCGTAATAGACCTGCGCGAGACGCCGGTCCCATAGATCAAAAACCGTCTTACCGAGTATTTCTTCTCTTTTTTTACCGGTGAACTTCTCGAAAGCGGAATTGCATCCGAGATATCTACCCCCGGGATCCTTGTAAAATACAGGACTGGGCATACTGTCCATTACCGTATTCAAAAGCGTAAGGGCTTCGGCTTTACGGTTCTCGCTCTCCCGCAGTTTCTCTTCGGCTTCTTTCTGAACGGTTATGTCCTGAAGCAGAACGAGCGCCGAAACGGATTGGTTTCTGCCTTCTTTTACCGGATAAAGCACGGTCTTATACCACCGTACCTGCCCGTTTATTACGGTTTTTGAAATACGGTTCATCTTTTCACCGGATGAAATACACTTTCTTACATTATCCATCTGGCGCTCGGCGATATCTTCGGGGAACAGGTCCCACATTGTCTTGCCTGTCAACTCCTCGGGAGTTGAACTGAAATACTCAGCTGCGGGAGCGTTCATGAAAAGAAACTCTCCGCCTGCGTTTACCTGCAATATCGGCCTGTCGGACGCCTCCACCAGCGTCTTGTATCTATCTTCAGCCCGCCTCCTGAGGTCGCCCTCGTGTTTCAACAGAAGCGCCTTAGTCAACTCATCGGACAATCTTTTCACCTTCCGCATGACCACTTTCCCGAAAGCGCCTTCTGCAGAGCTGGCGAGGATAACCACCGAAAAAAGCTTCCCCTCCTTGACAACCGGAATATTGGCCAGGGATTTGAAGCCCTCTTTCTTCACCTGCGCGTATAAAGGATCATCCTTGTACAGATCAATATTGCCGGCAACTGCCCTTCCGTGTATCAATGGCTCGAAATCATGCTCTCCCGGATCGAGTTCGGCAACCGCCTCCCGGAATTCCCGTGAGATACCCTTAGCGGCGACCATACGGAATTTTCCCGCTTTCTCGTCGAAAAAGTAAATGCCTCCTGACTCTATACCCTCTATTCTGATAAGATTATCAAGAACTCGCTCCATCGCTGTTTCCTCGTCTTCCTCGGAGCTTAAAGCAAAACTTATATCCTTCAATATCGTCTGCTCCTCGGCCTGTTCTCGCTCAAGGGTTATATCCCTGTAATTTACGACTATCCCCTCCATCACCGGGTCCGAAAGCATGTTCCTGGCTTTCACATTCAGATAATGCCAGTTGCCGTCCAACCCTTTTAAGCGAAAATCCATATCGATGCGCTCGATCTCATCCTGCTGCAAAAGCCGGGCTTCAGACAGCACTCTTTCCCTGTCATCGGGATGCAACAGCTTTATCCAGTCGTCCCCCCCAAAAAGCTTTTTAGTGATGTGTTTACCGGAAGGAGGGCTCTCAAAGACTACTTTGAAATTTTTATCCAGCACAACTATACCGTCGGCGGATTCGCTGATAACTTTATTAAGATACTGGTTCTTCGATCTTATGAGTTCCTCCGCCTTCTTACTGTCCGTTATGTCGGAAAAGACTACAAGCAGCTCATCGAACCCGGACGGGACAAAGGTCACTTTATAGCTTTTATCCCCGGAAGGTCCATCGGAAAGTATCTCCCCCGAGACCGGGACCTTGTGCGCCAGCGCTTGCGCCAGAAGGGAGGCGACCTTTCTCCTGTTACCGTAGCCATAAAGGGCTTCATCGATGTTCGTCCCCCTTAGATCTTCGGCGGATCGCTGCATGAACTGCCTGTTGGCGTACTTTATCCTTCCTTCGGGGCTGAGGCGGAAAATGTTATCCGGGGTATTATGCAGAAGCATCCGGTCTCTTTCTTCCCTCAGCAATCTTTCCTCGGTCAAAGTATTTACGACATCTACCAGAAGAACACCGGGGCTTCCGGCGGCAGAAGCGTCAACATACATCACTACTGTCCCCGTTTCAAGCATCGACTCAAGAAGCTGTATGACATTTCCCAAACGCTTGAATGTTCGAGAATCCTCCCTGAGTATCTCTCTTAGTTTTTCCCTGTACTTTTCATCTCCTTCTATCGCCATCTGGGAATATGCCGTAAGCGGCATAAAAACACCGTTGACGAGGTCTACTTCCGCCAGGTTATATGCTCTGTTCCAGGCATAGGCATCATATTTCTCTTGCTGACGCGCCGTTTGCTCACCGACCACCGTTTCGGGTATCATTACGGCTCCCATTGTCACAGATGCCGTTATAACCCCCACGGCGTTACCGGAATTCTTTTCCATAAGATCTTTCCGTACATAAGAATTAAGCTCATACGCTATAGACCTTAAGCTTAACAGCGCGAATTTATCCGACACATCCGTCCGCGAGGCAAACTTGTAAAGACCATTAAGCGAGTTCAAAAGCTCTCTGGTCCTGGCGATCTCCTCTTTCGTCAAGACATGTCGCACCCTGTTAAAGCCTTTAAAGATATTTTCCAGTGAATCTACTTCTTCTTCCGGATATCCGAGAAGATTGGCCGCGCACCAGACAAGGACAGCCTCAAAAGAAGCGGACGCTGCCCCATCTCTCCCCGTTAAGGCTTCGGAAATAACCACAAAAGGCCGGCCCTCATCCCGGGAAGACATGGCCGAAACGCCCTCGGGCAATAAATCCGGCGGAACAAAATACACATCCTCTTTTTCCACGAGATCTTTGACATGTTCAGCGAGCCGGTGTTTTTTCAGCACCTTGAGCTTTTCTATGGCTGATCTCACCATAGCTTGCGAGACCGGGATCATCTTTTCCCTTTGTTGACCATCGATACGGAACGCGGCAAGCTTTTGCGGGGAAATATCCTTTGAGAGCTTATAAAAAGGGCCGGCGTTCTCCGGGGACTCGGAATAATCCCTTATGCCCGGGTCTATCTGCTCGGGAAATCCGGGATACCCCAGGGTTTTCGAGATAAGGACCTTCTCTTTAACTGTAAGGCGTGAATAAAAGACCGGATCGAAGCCTTCAGCGGTATCGATATGCCTGTCTGTCATACATTCCTTGTACTTGTGATAGATCTGCGCAAAAGCAGCGCATTCATCATGCGGGAACCCCGCCTTGGCAAAAACCTCATGAACTATGGTATCGTCGTTAAGGTATTTCCTGTCAGAAGGAAGATAGATCCCGCGGCCCCCGGAATGAGGAGTTTGCAGCCGTTCGTCAGTCCCCTTTCCGTTAATTATCATGAGTTGCCCGGAATCGACCATTTCCTGGAAATCCCGTGAAAAACTTTTTGATATCCTGTCCAGAAACGATATTATCAGGTATACCGGCAGGAATCCCTCTTCAGGCGGTCCGAAAGGATCTTCTCCTTCTAGATATCGATCAAAAGACTTGTCGCTTACTACACTTATATAGTGGCCCCTCGCGATGGCGTTCCTTATTTTTTCATCGTGAGCCCTCTCACTTTCCACCGCCCTCCGCACTGCCTTCTCAAGCAAAGCGTCTTTTCTGCTTTCTATAAGCCTCTCAAGAGTACCCGAAACTTTCATCTGATGATCGGTAACCACAGATATCTCAGGCCCATGTGCGGCTGTGATACTCTCGGGACTGTATACACACCAGTAATCCCTCCTTTTCCCCTCCTTTATGATAAAACAGGGAATGACCCTGCACCCTCCTCCCGCGGAAGTAACTGCACTCCCGAACCGCATAATGATATTTGTTCTTTCGGAAGAAAGATCTATCCCCATGTCGGACGCATTCAGGTCCCTCAGCTCCCTCATCGGGTCCAATTGCCCGCTTCTGACAGCCGCGCCCGTCAGGTACTCTATCATCACTATATCCTTAATTTCCCGTCCCGAAAGCACAGCGGACAGTCCGGAAAGCCTGGAAACGGGAGCAAGATGCGATTCCCGGGCTTCCTTTGCCGATACCGGCCCCGCCGCTAAAGGATTTAACGCCAGCAGAACGCATAAAAAAGCCGAAAGGCCTTTTAGTCGTATGACCATTCTGTATTTTGTGGTTTTGTTCATATAGATACAACCTTTTAAATATAAGCGATTTTTACAATACAACGACCGATATCTATCCGGGATAAGCATCTATCCGGGATAGGTATCTATCCGGGATAGGTACCTATCCCGGATAGATAATATAGGTTACGCGCAGATCTCAAGCAGGGTATTCTGCAGTTTATGGGTATCGGCAATATCGTCCACCACTTCTATCTTCAAGTCCATGTTCGCAAGTATTTTCCGTATATCGTCGCCTGTGGTGTTCACGA
>WJMG01000083.1 GCA_014728075.1 Candidatus Omnitrophota bacterium
GAAAAACGCTATCACGGTTAATCCTGAAACCAGCATAAAATTGTTGAATACTGCCACGGACTCTCCAAAAAGCCAGTTGCGCGCCGTTACTATCAGCGGGCTTACAGGGTTGATACTATTTATAAGATTTCCTATTCTGCCTTTGGGAACCGGATAAATGACCGGGCTCAGAAGCATCCATACAGGAAGGAACGAATGCAGGAACCTTGATATGTCCGTAAACAGCATCCCTATGGGCAACAGAAGAAAACCTATTGTAAAACCGAGCAAAACAAGCATTATTAAGGCAACAGGCGCAAGCAAGGCAGTAAGTGTCAGTTTTACATTGAACAGAAAAAGGATTATAACCACTAGAATAGATCTTATCGTCAGGTCGAAAAGAACCTTTAAGATACCGGATATAAGAAGAGCTTCTTTCGGAAAATTGAGTTTTATTATAACGCTGATACCCGCCCGCATAGCAGTAAAAGGCGCCACGACTGATTGAGCGAAAGAGCTCCAGAAAAGCATAGATGTCAGAACAAACACAGGATACGGAACACCCGTCGGGTCTATGTTGATTATCCTCTGCTTGTTGAGATATATCCATAAGCACGCTGTTAGAATGGGCGGGAAAATTACCCAGCTTATACCCATCACAGACTGGCGGTATTCAGCCTTTATATCCCTGAGAAAAAGCGCCCAGCCAAGCCCCATAGACCCTATCCACTGGACTATAAGTCCCTGTGTAAGCTTAACAGGGTGGCGAAATCCCATATTGGGCAGATAAACGGTCCTTTTCAAATTGTCTGACATTTCAGCCTCTCTTTTCGCTTAGGAAATCATCCAGGATATTCTTAAGTTTTCTTTCGAAATTCGGAAAACTGAATTGCTTTATTTCTTCAGGAATATGTTTTTCTCTTTTTATAAGCTCTTTCATGCCCTTTAGAAGATCCTCTCGCTCCTCGACATTGACCATAATCCCTATCTTGCCTTCCATGAGAGCCTCTCTGGAGCCATCGCTGTCACCACCAAGAACCGGAAGCCCGGTTGCCGCGGCTTCAAGGAAGACTATTCCGAACCCCTCTTTTGTTGACGGCAGAGCAAACCAGTCAGCCATCCGGTAAACTTCAACAAGCTCCTCTTCCGTCACCGGGCCCGCGAAATGTACTTTTGAAGCAAGGCCTTTGTTCTGGGCCAACTTTTCCAGCCGGGGAACATCGTCCCCCTTTTTCCCCACTACTAAATACTCCAGATCCGGCTCTTCTGTCAAAAGGCAGGGCAGCAGATCTATTACTTTGTCGATCCCCTTGTATGTAGCGTCCGAACACAACCTGCCGACACTTAAGAGAACCTTTTTTCCGGAAAGCCCAAGCCTCTCGATCAAAGATTCCGGCTTTGGCCCGGGATAGAATCTTGAAAGATCAATAGTGTCGTAAAGTACTTTCACTTTATCGGAACTTATATCCGACCATGACAAGATACTTCCGCGGGAATATTCGCTTACGCATGTCAGAAGATCTGCTTTTTCAAGCGCGCGCTTCCGCATCCTTGAAGGTTCGTTAAAAACATCCCGTCCATGCGCTTGGAGCCAAAAGCTTGCCCCGGCCAGCCGTGCCGCCATCAAACCAAGAGGTGCCATAAAAGGATGTCCGCAAAAAACTATATCGAAGGGGCCCTGCTGACAGATCGTTTTCATTGCTTTTATTGTGTAAAGTAGCCTATTCTGTTCCGACTTAAGCTGGAAAACTCTTTCGGGACACTTTTCAGAACACACTTCCTTAAGCCGCGGAAGGACTATTACCTCCGCCCCGATAGCATCACCCGACAGAGCTTTTAAGAGATACCTGTTATACTCGGAGATCCCGCCTCTTCCTCCGAACGCGTCCGTCACAAGAGCAAGGATCCTCATTCCGTGGCCTTTTTTATTACTTTCTCATATTCCGACAGGATCTTGCGGCCTATTATTCCCCAGTCACAGTGCTTTCTTACCCATTCCATACCGCTTTCCCCCATATCTTTCCACTCGTTTTTCTGAGCAACAAAAGAATCAAGTTCCCGGCATATCGACACCTCTTCCAGTGAAAAGACCCTTCCGGCCGAATGTTTTTCTATTTCTCCACTTAGGTCGACTTTATCCGACACAAGAACCGGCTTTCCGCAGGACATCCCTTCAATGATAGACATGCCGAAATTTTCGTGATAAGAGGGCAGTACCACGGCATCCGCCTGCTGGAGTACTTCTTTTTTCTTTTCTCCGTAGACAGGCCCCTTAAAAACTACTGACGGTTGTTCTTTATCTTTATTTAAATAATTGTTCAGAGCCGTCTTGTAATGCTCTTCTTCAGGGCCGGCTATGATCAATACCGGACGGGACCCTTTTTGATTTTTAGCCCATTTCATAAATGCCGGAATAAACACATCCAGGCCTTTGATAGGTGAAACGCGACCCAGGAATAGAAAGACCGTTTCATTTTTTCGCTCAGGGTTTCTGTTTCCCGTTTTTTTGTATAAAAACTCATGATCTATACCGTTGGGGATAACAAAACTGTAGCCGAACTTGAAATTATCCTGCGCTCTTATCTTTTCCGCAATCGTAGTAAAATGTATGGCCCCCGCTTTCTCAATATTACTTTTTTCCCCGAAAAAGAGGGAACACCTCTTCTTCAACCGGCTCTTCTTCATGCAATAGGCTGACATGGTCCCGAAGGGCCTGATAATGTAAGGCACGCTCATTCCGGCGGAATTCCTGCACACATCGTAGACCAGTCCGTTAAAAAGACCGTGGACATGCACGACATCGTATCTCTTCAGGAGCTTCTTCAGTTTGGATGGCAAAAAGGGTGACCAGAAATACCTGCTCACAAGGGGGGTAGACCATATGATATCCGCTCCGGTGAAATGCTTCTCATTGCAAACATCTTTTTTACGGCCTTGCGAACAGGTTAATATCGTCTGCCGGACACCTTGTTTGTCAAGCTCTCCTAAAAGGCCTCTCAAGGCGAATGCCGGCCCTCCATATGAAGGGTCGATCGATGCTATGGCATGTAAGATCTTCATATATCAGCTGTTAGCTCGTAGCTCTCGGGTCTTCCTTTCGCTTTCAGACATCAGATCTCAGTGGTTCAAATCCTTCGCTCACTTCGTTCGCTCCAGGATGACGGTGTTTTAGATTGCCGCGTCCTCTGCTTCGCCTGTTTGGCTTCGCAGAAGTCCTCGCAATGACAGTGTTTCAGGCAACGGGTATCGGGCTTCGGGTAAAGGGTTAACCTGACAC
>WJMG01000084.1 GCA_014728075.1 Candidatus Omnitrophota bacterium
GATATACCTTACCGCGTCACCGCCCGGATCTACCCCGTTGAAAGCGTTCCGGAAGATCTCCGGTCCGAGTTTCTCTTCGGATCCTGCCTTATCGTATATTTCGTGATCTTCCGGTGACTTACGGACCGCGATGTAGGGGGTGCCGTCGACAAAAGCGGGAATGATCTTTATCCCCTCGAAAGTTATTGCCTCGTCGAAGCGTATATCGAAGAACTTACCTTTGAGCTTTATAAGAATGTTCCGCGGCCTGTTCCCGTGAAAAGAGTAGAGCGACTGGCCGATGATCTGGTGTTTCAGGACCGCCTCTTCCCTTATCGCCTCATCGCCCATGGGAGAAAATATTGACCTGGCGGCCAGTGAATGGGGATTTTTGCGCATCGACAGGACATCAGCGCCGTAAGCGCCTATCGAACTGTTCAATAACGCCCCTACCAGTAATAAAGATAGAGAAGATATAAATCTCCCGCGGGATCTTTTCACAGAAAACACTCCTTCCGTAATCAAAACGATCGGATCTATAATTAATTAGTAAACACAAGGGTAGGGGGCTTGTGTTTTACGCTCGGCATCTTACTTTCAATAAGATTAACCTGTTCTTAAATTAACATAAAGAGAACAAAAAGTAAATACATATTATACTGGCTATTTTAAACCTTAACAATAAAATGCGCAAAACCTTTATTTATAGTATATTAAGATTTAATGCTCTCGTGTGGAGATCGCTTAAAAAAGGGGGAAGGATACAGTATCCTTCCCCCTTTTTTAAGCGGGTCAGTGGAATATCACGGCTTTGAGGATAAAGCCGTCAGAAAAAATTACAGTGATCTCATGACCTCTTCATTGGCATCGTACCAGTCCTGTATATCCTGCCAGTCCACCTGCGTAATACGCAAAGCCATCTTCCCGGTATACAGCTTCTGCATCACATCCTCAAGGTCTTGCGCGCTCATTGCGCTGACTTCCGTGCCCAGGTCTATTATGCCGCTGCTCTTGAAAACCCCGAGCATCCTCCTTCTGCTCTCTATAAGTTCTTCCGGCGCCAGCCGGAAATCCTCCCTCAATCTTTTATCGTTCAGTATACCGTTGGCTATGGTTATTATCTTCACCTCGTTGACCATGACCTCGTCTATATCCTTTCCGTCATCGGGAAGCCGGTCGTTACCTGTAACTATCATTTTACGGGCGCGTTCCCTGTCATCGTCCGGAAGCCCTCCTATGAACTCTTCGACCTCGGCCATCTGTTCATCCGTCAGGCAGTCAACGAATATTTTCGGAAGCATAGCTTCTTTTTCCAGCGAGAGCAGCCACGCCTTTTTCAGCTGGTCTTTCAGCGTTGTCATTTCGTCGTAATGCAGCACTGCCGTATCAACGCCCATTCTCCGGAATTTCCTGGATGCCTGCCTGCTGTATTTCTCCTGGCCGTTCATGGTCTCGATGTTGAAAGACGGGATAAGTATGTAGTTCATCACCCCCCGCCTCATGTCATTGGTCATGGCCTTTATCTGGGAGGAAAACGCTATGTTCGCGCCGGGATCTATATGGTCCTGTATACCGTACAGAAGGGCTATGCCTTTTCGGCCCTGTAAAGCGTTATAGTCGATAAGGGCCATTTCGCTTTCAGTGAGCCGGCGAAATCCCATTTCCGACATCCGGGCATTCAGCGCGTCCTTGAACGACACGGAGTCCATACTTCCGGTCCCCCGCGGGTCCATGGAATAGAACGCCCTTCTGGCATCCGACCCCGCTCCCCGCATGTAGGTATGCGCGGTCATGGCCGGAAAGCCTTCGGGCATATCTGCGTTCTCCCCGAGCTCGTGCAGGAAAACCAGAGGGTTTCCCAGAAGGTTCTCGCTTATGTACATCGTACGCGAATCGGGGTCGAAGAATCCCATTACATCCTCGTTGTCCTCCAGGACCACTATCTCGTCCGCGTTTTCCGTAAAGTCCCTAATGAGGCCCTCAACAAAACTTTTTTCGGCCTCGGTGGCATCCTCTCCTTTTTCCTCAAGAAAAGCCTCTACCGACGAAAGGGCTTCTTCGGCCGTAATGACCCTGTTACGGGGAGAACCGCCCTCTCCCTCCTCCCTGGCTATAGCCAGGACCACACTGTCTACCCTTACCGAATCCTCCACCCTGTTGAACCTTACGCTGTCAGCATCTCTTTCTGCGCGGACCCGCCCCGTTCCTTCTCGCGAAAACGACCCGATGAGACCGCGCCCCCGCGCCGCTTCCGCGCTTTCCGCCTTTTTTATCCTGCGGGAAGATGCGGGTCCGCCTGAAGGCTCCGTTTCGGCCGGGGTGTCGGGTCCTAGCGCCTCCATGACCAGCTTATCTTCTTCGAACCTCTCGTTCATCGCCCTTCCTACATAGACCTTCAAACGGTTCAGCATGTTCGAAAGCGGAAGAACGCTCTTGTCCATTATCTGGCCTTTTTCGTTCCTGAAATTATCCGAGTTCGGCAGAATGGCCATTCTCGACACTTCGGAAAAGTAGCCGAACATCTGGCTGTCAAATGACATCAACCCCACCATCTGCGCCGCGGCGTTGACATCCCTGCGCACCTCTTCCCCGGCCTTTTCTTTGGCCTCGTCGGACTCTTCGCCTCCGGTCCATTTCTCTATATCCACCAGGTCCTTCCTCAAAAGCCTTGCGAAAATACCGGCCAGTATACTGTCCTGGATGGTGGAAGGGTCTTCCACGCTGTACCCGCTGTCGGCGAGAGGCAATATTTCGGTAGCGCCCGGGGTTACCTTGAAAGTGACCTTGACATTCATGACAGGTTCTCCGTCGGGATCCGTTTCGGCGGTGCTTTGCATATAAGCGTTCCACGAAGAGATCACCTTGAAAAGCTCAAGGGCAAGGTCCATGCTGTTCCTCGCTTCGGCCAGGCTCTTCCGGGCCAGGGCTTCCTCCTGTTCAGCCATACGCAGATGCGCTTCCGCCGCTTCCCTGTCGTCGATGCCTAACGCTATCTCTCTCTCTGCGCGATGGCCCCTCTCCCGCCGCATATGCTCCCCTGCCGCGTTAAAAGCCTCTTCTCTCCTTTCCAGGTTGTTATCGATGCTTTCAAGTATCATTCGCGTTACCGCTACCGAGAACTTCTTTTTCTCCTCTCCGTAAACACTGTCACCGGAAAGTTCTATCGCGTGGCCGAGAATGTATCTCAGGTCATCCAGGAACCTGGCGCTCGAACTCTGCGAAATATCCATGCCGTTTATGGCATTAAGGAGATTCTCGCCTTCCCAGTATTCCGGCTCAAGCCTCAAGAGCAAAGTCAAAAGCATCCTTTCCGCCATCAGGTCGTTGTCGCGCGCGATTAGAAGATCGCCTTTCTTTTCGTTCCTTTCGGCCTCGCGGTAATACGCCTCTACGCTTCTTCCCACCATATCCGCCAGTGCCGAGGCCGTCTCCCGGGTGCCGCTGTCTTTCCTCAGGCGGTTTATCTTGTTCGCGAGGGCGCTTATTGACATCTCGGACATGGGGCCCTCTAAGAGATTTTCGGAAACGACCGCGTTGAACCATTCCCTGAAATCGGCGCCGTAATTTTTATCACCAGAAGCGGCCAGTATATCCTCCGCGGCAAGCCCCATGACAAGGTCCCGGAACATGACCTGCCTTTCGGCCGGACCGGCCTTCTTCAGGCTCTCCCTGTACGATCGCATTATCCCCGCGGCGTATTCACCGGCGTTGGAGTCCAGGGCCTCAAGGATGATCTCGGGGACTTTTTCGGACAATTTGGTCTCGCTTCCGTCTAATTCGAGCCCGGAAAGGACCGTCCGCATCTGCCCGGAGGCCCTGTCCGCCGACGCCCATCTCAGAGGGTCTATCCGGGTCATGAAATCTATCCCCATGCGGTTTATGGCCTGACTGTCGCCGGCCGCCAGCGTAGCGCCTATGAACTTGCCGGAAAGGTCCAGTGCGTACGAAGAAGTGATGTCGCCGCTCCGCGAGTACCTTACGCCGTTCTGGACGAAAGTAAAAACGCTCGAGCTTCCGGTAAATACCCCGTCAAGGGCCATGGACGCTATTATATCCGCCAGCGCGCCTTCACGGTCGAAAACAGCCAGCGCTTCAACAGAGCGGATGTCCTCCAGGAGGCTCCTTATTATCATGTTGGCCTCACCGTCCATACTGCGGTCCCCGGACATCGAGGCAGTCCTTATAACATCCAGTCTTTCCAGTATAGCGTTGACCAGCTCCCGCGAAAGCTCTCTTTCCATCACACCGGTCATGTCACCCGTCGACCTGTAAGCCCCCCGGGTGATAAAGGGCACCCATTCCTGCATAACACCGGGTTCGGTAAAATGCCAGTCGACATCCCGCAGATTGCCGATGACCTCGCCGGGGTCGGCATCCGGTATGGAAGCGGCCATCATCTCGAGCCCCCGGCGTGTACCCATCAACTCTCTCTGCACCATTTCCAGGTGGACGATGGAAGAAAGTATCCCCCGGAAATAAAGGTTTTCTCCGGGCGACCCCTCAGACCGGGCGATACCCGCCTGCACTTTCTCCGCGACTGCATCTATCAAGCTTTCGTTCCCGGCGTCCTGCGCCGGCTTCAAGATAACGGGAAGAACTTCGGCCAGCATGTTCCCCCGGTCGCTCTCTCGCCAGAAAGCCAATGGCACCTCTTCCGCGAACTGCGCGAGCAGGACGGGGTCCCGCGTGGCGACGATGCGCTCCAGAAGACCCTCCGCGGCCCTGTAAGCCGCTACCCGGTCCATACTGTACGGGCCTGAGCTTTGACCGGCACTCATCACACCCTCGAACCCCTTCTCCCTGAGGAGTGCGGCCAGGCGTCTACCGACAAATATATCGACCATCTCGTTGACCAGTGTATGTGACAACGCGGCGGCCAGATAAGCGCCTGTTATACCCCATCCCGCAACCCCCATCGTAAGGAGTGTTCCCAGTACCGCGGCGGCGGATATGGCCCCGGGAGCTATCTTCGCGCCTTTTCCCGGATGAAGTCCCACGAACACGGCCGTACTTATCACCGCCCACGGCAGGAATATCCACGGGCTGAGCGCCGGAAGGCCGGTCACGGCCTGCATAAAAAAGAGGGGCCCGTAACGGAACACCGCTTCTTCTATAAAACCGGCCATGGAGTCGTATGTTCCCGGATCCATGTTGAAGTTATTGACCAGCAACGACTTAAGACCGGGGGCTATGCCCTTGTATGTCACCCCGGCGCGGGCTGTCTTCGGCTGGCTTCTCAGAGCTTGCCTGGCCCTGGGGGAAGTCCCCTGCTCTTCGTTTCTAAAAGCCTCCTTTATCTCCGCACTCAAGTCTCTAACGGGACCTCCTTTCTTTGCTGTTCCGTAATTATATTCAGCGCTTACACCGTACTCGCCGAGTGACCTGTACAGCGGCGTCCTTTCCACCAGTCTTCTTATAGCGTCTATCTGGTACGGCTGATAGGCTTCCTCCCCGAGTATGTTATTGACCACCTGCACGCCCACCTTCAACCTGCTTTCCGGGTCCTTCAACGGGCTCATCAGCGTCCTCATTATCCGGTATTTCGTTCCAGGGCTCACCCCCCGGGCCCCAAGCACGGTCAGGGAAGTACTTAACGCGACAGCAAGATAATTTATCAGCGCGCCGACCGTCCTGAAAGTGTCCGCCGCCAGAACCAGGCTCTCTTCCGTCTTTCCCCTCAGCCATTCACCCAACTTCGGGTTCGACCAGTGCATCAGCGTGAACCCGATAGAAGTCAATATGGTAGCTCCGAGTATAAATCCCGCTATCGACACTCCTCCCATCGACATTGCAGGGTAGGCGAGATTCAGCCCTAAAAGAAGAAGGCTTCCCGTGAACGCGGGCGCGCCGAACGCGAAGGCCCAGTCCCCTATGGTGTTACTTATGGCGCTTATCACGGGACCGAAGATCCCGTGGCTCGCCTCGTGCCTGTCCGCCGCCAGTGCCCCGAAAAGCCCCAGCCTTTGACGCCTGTCAGTGTGTGTCTCCTCGGTGTTGGAGATCTCCCAGTCCCCCGCTAAACCAGCACCTTTGTACGCGTCGTATGTTGAAGCCAGTGTCTTGGCGAACACTATCATCCCGGGTATCGCCCCGACGATCGCCAGGCCGTATATAGACCCGAACATGGCCCCTATACCCATGAAAAGCGACGAGATGAGCAGCCCCTCACCCACCTTGGAATACCGGACGCCTTCCTCCGAAGCCGCCCGGCCCGCAGAATCCCTTTCAGAGATAATTTGCGAATATTTTTTATTTATGAGCTCTTTCATCACTTTCATCTGTTCCGGGTTAGCGCTGTCGAAATAAAGGAAAACAGGATAATGTCTGGAAACCAGGCCCTTTTCACCGGTCACAGTGAATATGGCATCTCCCACTCCATCAGCGTCATCCGGGGCAATACCCCCTTCCGCCAGCACCTCCGCTATTCTGGCCGCAAATCCTTCCATCTGGCCTCGAATCTCGGCGTAAACGGCGCGCACATTGGCTTTCATTTCTTCCCTGCTGGACTCCGGGACATTGTATCTTTCCATAAGCGCCTCGAGGTCGCTTTCGCCGTACCCTTCTTCCAGAAAAAGAACGAGAAGTTTAGCCAGGATAATGTCCTCCTTCTGACGGTAAAAGCCCATGAGAAATTCGGCGTCCTGTACAATAGAAGAGACTTGCTCCTCGGCTTTTTCCGCGGCGGTTTCGGCTTCCATGTCTGGAAAGCCGAACATGATATCCTCAGCGTATTGTTCTACGATGTCCTGCAGATAGCCCTCCTCCGCATTCACCCTTTCGATGTCGATATTATGTTGGTCCTGAACAAATTCGAGTATGGATCTTTCCATATGTCCCGCAAGCCCTCCGGCCTGCAGGCCGGCTGTCCCTTCCAGCAAATATTCCCTCAAGAAAACCACGAGTCTTGTCGTTATCTCCTCGGCAAGACCGGCGTCTTCGGGCCCTATAAGGCTTTTCGCCTCCGGGGACCTCTCCCAGAACCCGCTCTCAGGAGCGGCAAAGACGCCCCTTTCTCTCAGAAAATCAGCCGCGGCGTTCCACGCCCGCATTCTACCCATGACCTTTTCGTGGAGATCCTCGGCCGAACCTGCGAACTCTCCGTTTTCGGAGGAAGCTACTTCGAACATCACCCTGGTGATCTCGCTGCCTATATCTCCCCCTTCTTCCCCGGCAATTTGTCTGAGGCGCGTCCAGTATTCCGCGGTGGAAATATTTTTCACATCGTCGCCTATCTCTTTCGCGAGAAGATCTGCGACCTCCTGCCTCGATCCATCTGAGCTTAAAACCACCCAGTCCTCCCCTTCGACCCCGCTGAGTTCTATCCCTCCGCGAAACTGGTAATCCGCCTGTTCCCCTCCGGAAAACGGATTATTTTCTTTGAACCTGTCCGTAACTTTCATAAGTACGGCGTGTTTACCTTTCCTCCAGTCGTCGGTCATATTGACGCTTCCCACAGGATGATTGAGCGTGGTATTCACGAGCGGCCTCGGAAAAATGCCTTCCGTAGCCTCCATGGGACTTGAAATGCGTCCGTTTTCCGGATGAAAATCCGTAATGTGCACCACCCATACCTCGGCGTCTGCTCCGGGACCGTCGGGCCTTTCCCGCACCGGGTCCTTCGAGACAAAGAAGAACTCGTCTATCACCCTTTTCATTTCTTCCGCGCCGACCGCGGAAGAATCGGTCCCGGCGTCTATTCTGCCTCTGACATCATCGTATCCTTCCCTGATGATACCGGCGATATCGACAACCTTTTCCGGAGCACCGACAACCGAAGAGATATCTATGGTTTCCTCGCTCCCGTCGCTGAAAGACAGGATGAGATCGCTCCCGGATATGCGGGCTTCACTGAGAGCGGTGCCTTTTTCCACTTCTTCCCTGACCGCCCTGACAGCAAGGCGCATGGCATCGGCTATACCCTCCCCGTAGACCTTAGAGGAGATATCCTCGGAAGCGGACAGCACCGAATAGATCTGCATGAGGGACGCCTGGGGAAGGCCCGCCCTTATCGCTTCCAGCACACCCGTCGTATGGCCTCCGAGTATCCTGAAGTAGGGACATTCGTACCCTTCTTTATTCCTGAAATTCGGCATTATGGATACAAAAGATATTCCTTCGTCCTCGAAAAGCTCGCAGAGGTTCTGCGCGTGAAACCCGCCGGTGACAAGGACGCTCACCTTCACTTCCCCTTCCGGAAACTTCATCCTTTTAAGGAACTCTTCGTCCCGCAGGAAAGAAAGCTCGTAGAAACGGAAGACCTCTTCCCTGAACCCGTCAAGATCTTCCACGCCCTCGGGGAGCGCAAGACCTATTCCGTAAGCCCCCTTTTCCTCCCCTATAAAAGAAATGTAATTTTCGACCGCGAAATCCTCCCTGTTCTCGAGGTAATAGTTATAGTCCGGTTTGGTGAACCTCATCTCGAATATATTGCGCGTAAGGACCAGGTTCTTCGAAAGCCTGTCAAGTGTCCTCTGTTTATCGTTATCATAGTGATCTTCTTTTACCAGGCTCTCTATATCTTCCAGCTCCTCCATCACCATGGCCTTATCCGCGGCGTTATAGATCGAAATATATATTACATACTTTCTCAGCTCCGGGTATTCCTTCAGTGATATCCGTGACTGTTTGGCTTTTTTTATCAGGAACTCGTAGAACTCGCTTTCGGATATCCACTTGTTCCTGAACTCGACGGTACGGCTTACCAGCTCCTTTATCTCGTTCATGGAAAGTATATCCCTGAGATGTTTTATGAGCTTTTCCCTTTCCGTATTGGCTCTCTTGAAATCTATTTCATCTTCCTGCTCCATCGCCTGGCTTAGAAGATATATATTTGAAAATTCCTTGATATTGATACCCTGTCGTCTCGCCCTGTCCAGAAGGAAAATAAGGTATTCCCTGAAATCCAGGGACCCGGTCTTGTAAGCGGTATACTTTTCATCGAAAAGCAGAAGCTCTTTTGAGAATATATTGTCCTTAAGGGCCGTAAGAAGACCGGCGATACCGTCTATATATTCATTGACCGCGGGCATATACCCCCGGGTATCCCTGTAGACCTTAAGGTTCTCGAGGTAAAGTTCGCCCTTTTCCACCCCCCACAGTTCTATTGCACCCGGGTGGTTTATCGCGTAGACCTCCGGCCCGTTAACCATCCCTCCAGCAACAAAACGGTCCGCGACCTCTTCCCTGACCCCGTCGTCCTCTATTTCGGTGAAAGCGCTCAGGTCGTACCCTCCGCTTCCCCCTTCCATGTTGACCAGGGAAACACCGTACTCTTTCCTGAGGAACTCTATTATCCCCGCGACTGACCGCTGGGCGGCGTAATTACAATGGGCGTCCTGTATATGCACCACGACCTTTTCCCCACCGAGGTCCCTGCTGTACTTAACGGTACCAAGGTGCGACGGAAGAGTAAAAGTTCCCGCTTTGAGCTCCGCCATGGCCGGAGCCTGGGGCAACTCTTCGCCGGGAGGTCGCATCCCGCTTATCGCGGCCCACGCGTCGCTCATAACGAAGTTGACAACGAACGCGGCGGCAACGAGAACCCTTATGATCCTGAACATCGTTTGTTTTTTTCCGGTGGCCTTCATGGCGCCCCCCTGATTTATATCTTTAAAAAAGATCTTACAAAGTCGTCAAAAAGATCCGCTCACATCCCGGTTGCCGGAACCGTTGATATGCACTGCTATCATTTAACGAACAGAAAGGTCACAGGGACCTTAGTATAGCGTCCTGGGTCTTTTTCCATTCCACTATATCCTGAAAATCTATCCTTCTTATCCGCAGCTCCGCGTTCCCGTCGAGTATGCTGTTTATCAGGTCCTCGGAGTATCCGTATTTATCTATGAGCTCCCGCATGGCCCCGGGCTCCATCATCGCTTCAAGCAGCCGGAGGATCGTCCTGTTGGACTCATCGCTCATCTCTGCCCGTTGCCAGTCTTTTCTGAAACGCTCTTTGTTCAAGAGAGCTTTGGCGAGAACGATATGCATAACATTGTCTATGACCCCGTTCTCCGGGATACTGTCGGCCTGCGGGATAACAGTAACCAGCCCTCTGATATCGGCGAACTCCTCGAAAAGCCCGCCCTCGGAAAAAAGCCCGTCCACCTCTCCGGATCTTATCGGGAGATAGAGAAGCATC
The DNA here is from genome assembly GCA_014728075.1 of Candidatus Omnitrophota bacterium. Taxonomy (GTDB): domain Bacteria; phylum Omnitrophota; class Gorgyraeia; order Tantalellales; family Tantalellaceae; genus WJMG01. Next base: position 10,118 of record WJMG01000084.1, read on the forward strand.
CTCGCCCCTTCTTTCTGTTTTTGCCTCAGTTCGGGCACCATCCGCTCTTTCATGAGCGACAGCATACTGTCTTTCCAGCCGTCGCTCCCGTCGTAGGCGTAACTGAAAGGGATCGTTTCCTGGCCGTAATCCCTGTGAAGCTTTCGCGTGGCCTCCCGGTTGGCCGCGTACAGCTGCGCTTCGTATTCTTCGCTTCCCGGCATGGCGATGATATCGATCTGATCCTTCCTGATGTCCTCCGCCGCGGCCCTGGCCCTTGCTCCGTACATATCAACAATGGCTTCTTTCGCCCTTTCGGCCTGTATAACCCCGACCTTTTGATCTATATACCGTCTTAACTCCCGGCCCAGGGGCGTTTCTCCGGGAGCCTCATATTGCCCTCTTGAGAATATATTAGAGGTCATCGTGATGATCTCACGATGTTTCAGATCGGTCTTTTCCAGCGTTTCGTGCAATATGTATTCATCGAGCAGATCGCTCGTTCCCGTTTCGGTTTCCCTGAGTGCTAGAAACTCTATAAGGTCTATAGCCAGTGAGCTTTCGGTGCCGAGCAGATATTTTTCATCACCGTCCTCGATGTCAACCTTCGCGCGCATCCATCCCAGCCTGTCCTCGCCCCCGGGGCTTCCTTCCCGCCTGCCCGCCCCTGTTTCGATCACTCGCCTGACAAGAACGCTGTCTGCGCCGCTTTCTTCAAGGAGCTTTTCAATGTCGTCCCATTTTTCATCCAGCAGTCTTCCGAACCTTTCCCTGACCAGGCTCTCCACCGACCTTCCGGTCTCTCCTATGGTCTCCCTTGAGGCGTCCCTGCCGTCCGCGAGAGACTCCTCTTTCCATCTTTCCAATTCGGTCTTTCCGTTCCCGTCCCTCTTCTCGTCATCCAACCCTGCTCCTATATTCCCCAAATAGCCCGCGTCGGCCATGTCCGTCTCAGCCGGCTCTTCCGGCGAGGGGATTCCTCTCAGGATACCCTCTATATCATCAGAAAGAAGATAATATTCACTCTCTCCCAAAAGCTCCTTTTCCAGTAGCGAATCCCTGATCGAAGGCAGCTCGGCCATGGCTTCTGCGGCGCTTGAGAAACCCCGGGTCCCGTGCACGGTGTGGTCGGGTCCGGCTACCAGGCGGGCCATAAAAAGCAGGACGGGGTCTTCCGCGAATTCCTGCCTCGCGTTAGCGTACTCCACCTGTTCTTCTATCTCCCCGGAAGCGTCGGCATCCTCAGCCCTGACTATGGAGTAAAGGCTTTTACCTAAAAGCAGCTCTCCCATAACGCATCCCAGCGCGTAGAGATCGCTTCTTCTGCTGTACTCGGCCCCGGAAGCCTCCCGCCCCATCATCGCGGGAAGCGCGAAAGCCGGCGTCCCCTGAAAATAGGATGTCTTTATCCGGAGTTCTCCTCCCGCGGCGGCTTCGGGGTCATAGGCGAAAGTCCCCAGGTCCCCGAGCGCGCTCCTGCGCATGCTTCTTATCCGGCCGTCCCTCAACTCGTTTATATCAAGCAGTATGTTCTCCGGTTTTATGTCGCCGTGGACTACACCGCTGGAGTGAAGCTCGTGGAGAGCCCTCAGTGCGCTGCCCGCGATATAAATTGCCTCTTCCTCGTTAATGCCTTCTGCCCCCCTGTTCCTGACGAGCTCCATAAGGGATCCGTCCTTGAAATATTCGAGCGCGATGAAAGGCGACTCGGTCTTCGACGCGCCCTCGCCCTGCTCGAAAAAGCCCGCGCCCTCGTATCCCGCTATCCCTTCGAACCTGTCTTCGGACAGTTTCTTCAGAAGCGCCGCTTCTCTCATGAACCTGGCCTTGCGGTAAGGATAACTATCGGGCGACTGTATCTTCACCGCGACGGTCTTTTCCGGACGCCCGTCATCATACACCGCTTTCGCCCTGACGACCACTCCGTCCCTCCCGCTCCCCAGTATAACCGGTCCGTCAACTGAGCGTTCTGTTTCGTAGGTCACTCCGCCGGAAAGGATCCGGTCGGGGATGTAGAACCTCATCCCGAGACGCATGATCTCGCTGACCTCGCCCTGCGTCTCCGCCGCTCTGTCCGCGAACCGGCCTTTCCACGCCCCGGCTACGGACTCATCCCTCTCCCAGGATTCCACCGTTTCGTTGAAAACAAAATCCTCAGCGAACAGCCATTCGGCGTCCGAGTGCGGGGCGGCGGCGGAAAGGGTATCGAATATCTCTCCGGCCGAAAGGAAGGACGGACCGCTGTAAAGCGGAAGTGCGGCGCCCGCGCCGGCTCTTCCTCCCCAGGGCTCATAGCCCTCCCGTTTAGAGCTTTCTGCGCGGTTGAGCTCTTCGTAGGCCGTGAAAAGGTCCCCCTCCTCTCCCACATACCTGAGCCTTACCCTGTTCCCGTTATCGGCGGCGTGTATGTTCACCAGTGCCCATGAACCGGAGAACTTCTTTCGCCTGAGCAGCCTTTCGTTCACATATTCGACCAGTACCTTATTGTTCATCTCCTCAAGAGAACTGATCATTATTACACCGTTGCCGTCCGTCCTTATATCGTACTTTTCTCCCACGGAGGCCCGGAGAATATCCGGCGATGCGCTATAAGACGCCACGCCCCTTAACCCTAGATAAGAGTCGACCTCATCCTTTCCGAGAGCCTCCCGGAAATACCTCCTTTCGGATAGTTCATCGACCGCGTTCCTGGCAGCCACCTCGACCATTTCCGCGGGGTCCCCGAGAGAAACGGAAAATATAACGGGCAGGAGCAATGTGTCCCTCTCGATACCGCGTTTGTGTTCGAAGAAGATGTTCTTTATCTCTTCGGGAAGCCTGTCCCCAAGCCCTTCGACATTGCCCTCAGTGTCCACGCTCAGCGACACCGCGTTCACTGTCTCGAGGAATTCCCCGGCCACTGACCCGAAGGAAAGGTCGTTAATTACCATCACGCTGTACAGCAGGTCTGCCATTATCTTTATAGCCTCCTGTTCCTGTACGGTAAATCCGTCCGGCATAGTGAAATCTTCAGAATCGGAATACAGGGAAAGCCCCTTCATTATCCGCCTCGCGCCTTCCGCTATACCTGAACGGTAGTTCTTGATTATGAAATACGCCATAAGGCTGTCGGCGTCTTTGTGCGTCGTTATGTAAACGGCGTTTTCCAGCTCGGAGAGTTTTTCCTCGAGATCCCCCTGCCTTTCGGCTTCTTCCAGGTATTTGAAGACCTCAAGAGTAGCGGTAGTGTCGCGGTATTCCTCTCCCTGGAAATGATGATCGAAGGTAAACACCTTCCTGCCGTCGATCTCCATGAACTTCTTTGCCTGTTCTTCGCTGATCTCTTTTTTCTGTGAAAGGTTGCTGTCGGATATCACGGCATCTTTTCCGCTCCTGCTCATCACCCTGGTGACCGGATCCACGAAAGAATCGGACTCCATAAGGTTTATTATCGCGAAATCCTCCCCGCTTTCCACTATACCCTCGATATCGGATACGGCCTCGGCCAGGCTTTGCGGGGTTTCGCTCACTTCCTCTTCCGCCGTATATCCGGCTTTCACTGCCGCGAGCTGCTCCAGAGCCTCTTCGTCCGAGCGCAGAGCGTCGTCCCCGCTCTCCATCATCAGCCTCAAGGCGAACCTCTCCAGCGGGTCTTCGGCCTTTTCGTAAGCTTCCTTTATCGCGTTCTTCCTGGCGTTTATCCATGTGGAGTTCACCTCTTCCATCGACTTCGGGACCTCGTAAGGGAGGCTGCCCTTAAGGGTGTTATATATGACTATACCCGCGGCGAACAGATCCCCTTTACGGTTGTAGCTGTAGGTGCTTATGGTACTGCTGGGCATATGGGCAAGAGTGCCGCGCAAATTGTCCATGCTCAGTTCCCCGTCCGGAGCGTATACAGCCAGGCCGAAATCACCCAGCTTGATATTATCTATTCTTCCGTCGGGGCCCTTTTCTATGAAGATGTTGGCGTCCTTGATATCGAGATGCAGCACGCCCCTGCCGTGAAGATTCGTAACCGCCCTGATGAGCTTTTCGGCGACATTCAAAGCTTCGTCCCGCGAAAGGCCTCCCTGCCTGTTATCAAGCTCTTCCCTCAGGGTCCCGTCCTCCATAAGTTCCTCTACTATATAGGCGGAACCCATCAGCTCGTTGCCGCTGTTGCCCGTATATTTGATAGAACCGGCCTCCACGACCCCTACCGTCTCGTCGTTCGAGCCCAACCCCATCATTATGAGATATTCCCTTATAAGCCCCATCTGAGCCAGTACGGCGCTTTCCTCGTCCGGCTGCCCGAACCTGTTCAGGGGTTTTGGCTTCAGTATTTTGACGGCCCTTGATGTAGCGGGATCCCTGAAGACCCCGGCGAAACCGCCCGTCCCGAGAGCCGAAGTCTCTATATCATATTCCTCACCGGTAAGCGGGCCTCTTATCTTTCCGGGAACTATAGCCCAGCTTTTCAACTTTTCATCGTCCTCGTAAGCTGTCCGGGTCTGGTCCATTCTCACGGTCTGAACGGGGTCTCCCCCCTGTATCTTCTTCCACAAGATTTCCACGAGGGGCCTGTAATTCTCTTTTACGGATTCACCGCTGAGAACGGCCGCTATGGTACGGGCGTTCACTATGGCGTCCTGTTTGTCCGCGGGAATATCCAGACGCTTACGGAGAACGGCCACGATATTGTCTATAACATCCCCGCTGACCGTTTGTTCCGTTAAAGGCCCGCCGCTTCTCCGCTCGGTGTCGGCGGCCTCTCGGATATCCTCCCGTCTTTCCGGTAGCGGCATATCAACGGTCTCCTCTACTACAGAGGATGCCTCTCCGGAGCCGGTAAGAAGGTACGCCGCGGGAACGGCGGCAACCCGGGTCGATACCGTTTCAAGAAGGCCCGGTCCGTCGGGATCACGCCCGTGCAACAGCGCCATCACCGTAAGATTAACGAGGGAATGCGCCAGGATCGAAGCGGGCAGAAAGATCTGGGGGTGCCCGAAGAACACGACAGATGACAGGCTGTTCAGCGCGACCACGGCCGCGGCGGGTAAAATCTCCCTGTTATCTTTGATCCTTTCTGTCCAAGTGCCGGGGGTTTTGTGGTCCAGCAGGAACTTAAGAGCGAAAAAAGTCCTGAAAATGCCGAAACTGTTTACCATGTAATACCAGCTGACCGTCCCGTGTATGCTGTAAGCCAGAAGAGCGGAAAAAAGCAACGGAAGCCCCGTATAGACCAGTTCCTCAAAGACGGAGGCTATAACACCCTCTTTAAGCACAACGGGTATTGCCCCCCCCGTAGCCTCCTCCACCCTGCGGATAAGGCTTTTCATCCACGAAGTCGTGGCAAAGGGGGTGTCTTCCGGTCCCGCGGCGGTCTCCGCAGGCTCTTCCGCGGCTCTTTCCTGGACCGTGTAACCCATCGCCCTTATCTCCTCCGCGGCGTCTATCTCAAGGACCTCTCCATCTCCGCACCTGAATATCTCCTCGCCGTTAAGTACCAGCACGCAGGTCACTCCCGGTCCTTTTTTAGACAGGGCCACAGCGTTCTCGACCAGGCGTACGGATACCCGGAAGAGATCGATCGCTTCACCCCACACCTTCCATCCCAGCTTCTCGTTGAGCTTGCTCGCTACCTGCATGAGCGAAGCCCTTACCAGTATGGGCCTGATCATCTGCTCGAGGCCCGTAGGCTCCCCCGCGAGGAGGTGGAAATACGGGCTCTTGTAGCCTTTTTCGTTGGTGAACCGGGGCATTATAGAAATATACGATATACCGTTATGCCTGAACTTCTCGCACAGGTTAGCGGTATGGAACCCTCCCGTCATAAGCACGGCGACCCTGGTACCGTCCGGTATTTTCTGGAACCGCAGGTTGTTGAGAAAGGCATCGTCCCTGGCAAAAGAGTAAACGAAGAATTTTTCTATCCTTTCCATATACCCGTCAAGTTTTCTGAAAATCTCGTATTCCCGTGGTTCGATATCGTACAAGGCGGCGTTATCACGGAGAAAGGATATATGGTTATCCGTACTGAAACTCTCCCTGTTAGCGGTGTAGAAGGAATAATCGTTCCGGGTCAGGGTCAGCTCGAAAATGCTTTCGGTGAGTATAAGTATCTTGGAGATATCCACCAGACGCCTCTGCCCGGCGTTTTCGCATAAGGTGTACTTTATCTTATCGGTAAGCTCTTCCACTTCGGACATCACCAGGAATTTGTCCGCGCCTTCAAAAATAGACACATATTCCACATAATCCGAAAGCTGGGCAAACCCGCTCATATCCAGACCCGCTTCTGTCCCCCTGGCCAGCAGATACCGGTAGAAGTCTTTTCTGGATATCCTTTTGGTCTTGAAATCCACTGTTTTCGCGACAAGCCCCCTGATCTCGTTACGGGAAAGCCTGCGCTTAAGCAGTTCTATAAGTTCGTCCCTCTGCGAATTGGCCCTTTCGAAGTCTATTCTGTCCTCCCGGTCCATCGCTTTCACCAGAAGGCCTGTGTTACGGTAAGGCCCCGTATCTACATCCAGAAGGGCGGCCTTCTCGTAAACGAAAGCCAGGTACTTCTTGAGGTCGATCTCCCGTTCCTTATAACGCCTGTACATGTCGTCCACCCGGAAAAGTTCCCGAGAATAGGACCTTCTCTTTAGCTTGCCGTATAAGCCGAATAGACGCCTTATCATATCAAGGGCTTCCTTCTTGTACTCCAGGGATTCCCTGTATACATTGAGGTTCTCAAGGTACAGTTCGCTGTTCTCGATGCCCCAGAGCTGTACGGAATCGGGATTGTTTATGGCGAAGAACTCGGCCCCGTTTATCTCTCCTTTTTCCAGGAAATATTCGGCTACTTCCTGCCGGATGGCCTCGCCGCTTATCGAAGTAAATGTGCTGAGATCATAAGGCCCCTCGCCTCCTTCCAGGTTGATGAGGCTGAACCCGTATTCTTCGTTCAAATACGACAGGATATCCGAAACCTTCTGCTGGGCGAAACGGTTGCAGTGGGCATCCTGTATGTGTATTATCACTTTACCGTTATCGGAGTGGAATTTATGTTTTATCTCACCCATGTGGGAAGGAACGGAAAATGTATCTATATCGAAATGAGCGTACGGCGGGACTATTATTCCTTCTTCATTGTGGAATGATATATTTATCATATCCACGGCCGCCCGTGCCTCCACAGCCACGAAACAGAAAAAATACGCCAGGGCGGTAGCGGCCGCTACCGCCTTCAAAGCTTTTCTGTTAATTTCATGTAAGAGGCGCATACTTTTCTCCGGGGTAAAAACTTTTTAAAAACAATTACTAAGTTGGCAAAAAATTACTTTCTTTTACTTTAACAAGGATAGGCACACTTATAGTTATGCATCTTTTAAAAATTTCCCTATTTAAAGTATACATTAAGATTTATTATAAGACCAAAAATCAATTATAACTTTTTTAAACACTAACTAAAGCCTGACTCCCACCTGATTTTATGCCGGGAGATACCCTCGCCATACCCGGGAACGGTTCCAGTAAACTTGTCCTTTCCGGTAAATTTACACCGGAAAAAAGAAGCAGATCCCTCAGGATCTGCTTCTGAAAACGGCAGGCGGCACCCGTTAAGCGGCATGGAATTAGGCCGCTATCAAAGTCTTTCTCGCGTGCTCGTAAGCGTCGATAAGCTCCTCCATGTTCACCGGAACGATCGGAAGGGAGTCGATAAGGGCCTTGAGTGACCTGGCTATCCCGTTAATGCCTTCAAGCGCTATATTCACAAGATCCCCCGGTTTAAGCGTAAAACTCCTGACCCCCATCGAAAGACAGAAATCCTTATATTCCTCGTAAACTGCCCGGACCAGCTCGTCCTCTTCCCCGCACCTGTTCTTCGCTATCTCGGTGAGGAGAAGGCCGAAATGCACCCCGCGGGCAAAACCCGTCCTGTCGTAATTAAGGCCGATGGGAGAGACTATGGTATCCTTCGGGCTCATCCCTCCGAGATGCCAGTCTCCGTCCTCTCTTCCCCTGGCAGTGAAATCTTCGCCTTTCAGCACGGGAAGAAGGGTTACGGTATTGGCCCTGGTCCTGCTCCCCGCCCTCAGCGCCTCGGGAAGGTCTTCTTTTCTGAGGCCCAGGCGGTCGTACTCGTCGGAGGACACCTCCCCTATACTGTCAACGGAAAAAAGCTCCAGATGCCCTTTTGATGTTCCCTGAAGAGCTTTGAGGTAATCCCTCAGTCCCTTTACGCCGATCGCCTCGACTGCTTCCACGGGAACCCTTATAAGGATATCCCTGTCTCCGGAATCGCCCAGAAGCGCCGCGTCGTAACCTGCTGCCTTCCCCAGGTAATCCTTCAGAACGGGCATTTTCCCGAGACTAGGCCCGGCGGGCTTTTTCTCCGGCACCACCTTCTCCGGAAAGAGCGCTTCCATGGCGGCCGGCTCCAGGCCGCTCTCCGCGGACAGCCTGTACCCGGCCTTAAGCCCTTCCACGAAGCTTTCCAACGCGGATCCGTCCTTCAGGTTCGAATAGATCATCGTGAGGGTCACCATCTCATCGTAACCCCTGGGAGCCTTCACCCATTTAATGTCAGGCGCCCCTGCTAAATTTTTGACAAGATAAACCTTTCCTTCCGCCAGGGCGGCCAGATAAGGAGCCGTCTTTCCTTTTTCGGCCACGGCCTCCCCCACCAGGGTAAGGTTAAGGGATGTAAACTTGAAATTCGGACTGAAAACACGAGCGTCTTCGGGGTCCAGCTCGATCGACACATCGTTGAACCGGAGCCCTCCCAGGTTCACTACATAATCTACATGGCCGGGAAGCGCGAATGCCCAGTCTCCCGGACTCAGCCTCTGGGCTATGATTTCGGCCATGTTCCCTTCGGTATCGTATCTTACATTGAACTGAATGCCCTCTCCCTCGGTAATGTTCTTCACATCAAGTTTCATCCCCTGGTAATGCCCGGGGCCGGTGCTGGTGGACTGGTACGAGCCAGGCAGGCGGTCGTTCAGGAAAAAAGTCTCGTGTATGGTACTTATCCCGCCTTTCTCCGTTTCGGCGCGCAGGCCCCCGGGAACGGGAAGGAACCCGTGGTCCATGAGGTACATCACCATATTCCCGCGGGAGGCGTCGAACCGCTCAGGCGAATAGACGAGACCTTCCGGGATATTGGAGCCCAGCTTCTTTATGCCCTCTGTCCCCCTCCAGTAAAAACCGGGGGCGCCTTCATCCTTTACCTCGGCTATCTCGGGCCTTACCGTTTCCGCCGATAGCATACCGGCCCCTCTTTTATCGTTCCGCACCATATCTTCTTTCTCGGAAGAGACCCTGATGCTGGAGGGAACGGACATGCCCCTGTCCATCCACGATATGATCGTCAGGGCCTGGCCGGCCAGCAGCTGCACGGCCCTTGAAAGATCGGCGTTCACGGAAAATTCGACCGCATTCGTTTTAACCGTATCGAGAAATCTTTTAACGGACCCTTTATCGGTCGTTTCCCGTCCGTATTCAGAGAGCAGCTCGTTAACGATGAGCGCGAAAACACCCGGCCTGGCGCCCTGGAAACCGGCACCGGTGAACAGCATCTCTATCGCCGCTTCCGCGTTCTCGCCGTTCAGGACGGCACGGCTTACTTCCTGTACCATCATGAAACTTTCCGTGGCTTTGAATTTTATAAAGTCAGGCAAAGTATTCAACCCTTCGTATATGCCCACGGCCTGTACAAGTATCAGGGAACCGTCGGCGAGCTCAATTTTTACTTTATCGGAACCGCCCTCCCCGGCCTCATCCCGCATCCCGGAAAAGACGAGTACCCGCATTTGAGGAAGGGGTGACCTCTTGTCCAGATACAGGGTGTAGAATTTGCCGCCATACTCCCAGAGCCCGGAGATCCGGCAATTGTCGAAATCATTCCCCCCGATCGCCCTGCGCAGATAATCTTTTAGAGGCCCCTCTCCCGCATCATTATCTACCGAATGACTTAAAAATGCAAGCATAGCTTCGGTATTTCTGTCTTCTTGCTGAAGATGGTCCGGCTTATTCAGGGACAGGTTTCCGGCTTCGTCCCGCCGCAGTGAATATACAGGGGCCGATACCGGAGTGGGCGCCAGGGTATGTTCTTTACACATCAACGCTTCGCTGAGCGCACGATCTGAATATCTGACAGCTTTTATATTATGGTCGGCCCACGAAGGGGAATAGCCGCCGAAGACCAGCACTGCCGCCATTGCCAGTGAAACCGCTTTATTATATCGAGCAAGCTTCATTATCGAATTCTCCTTTGTATTCTTAATTTTTATTAAACTAACTTTAAGATATTATACCATTTCCCCTATACAAATGAAATGGTTTTTCTAACTTTTTTATTTTTTATTATTCGCAAGCTTCTTCTCCGCCCTCTTCGATCTTCACCCGCCCTGCCCTCTGGTCGTACAGGCGCCCTCGTTGAAGCGCGATAAATTTCATTAATTTTCTTGACTTTCCCCACCCTTTTATTATAATTTAATTTGTAGTTGGTGCATTATGCGGTACTTGAGTAAGTAACGATATTAATAAAACACGCAAGGGGAAAATTCCTCCCCTTGCTTTTTTATTATATGCATAATGCGCCTTGTTCTTAATTAAGGAGGTAGTTCGATGGCAACAGGTACTGTCAAATGGTTCAACAATTCCAAGGGTTATGGTTTCATCACTCCGGAATCCGGCAGCGATGTATTCGTGCACTTCAGCGCCATAAAGGCCGAGGGGTACAAAACTCTTAACGAAGGCGACAAAGTCGAATTCGAGATAAAAGACGGCCCTAAAGGACAGGAAGCTGTAGATGTAGTGAAGATATAACTTCATTCGAACATATAGCCACACGAAAAGCCCGGCCCGTGCCGGGCTTTTCTTTTATGTGTTGAAATACCGCTTCCCTTTGTACTAAAATATATCTGTTCCTTATTATTAACGGACAAATTATGCTCACACATCTCACAATACATAATTTCGGTTTGATAGACAGGCTTTCTCTAGACCTCTGCCCTTCGCTCAATATATTGACCGGGGAAACGGGCGCGGGAAAATCTATCCTGATAGGGGCCTTAAGCTACTGCCTCGGTTCGCAGATAAAGAGATCCCAGGTCCGGGACCCGGACAGGCCTTCCGTGGTGGAAGCGGTCTTCGAGCTTACGGAAAATTTCATTGCGGAATATCCCGACCTCTCCGAGTTCGTAACCGACGAAGACCGGGAACTTATAATTTCCCGCCGCTATTCTCCCGATGGAAAGAACCGCGACAAGATCAACGGACTCACGGTAACCCTGACCCAGTTGCGTGAGATAGGAAACCGCCTGGTGGACCTTCACGGCCCGCACGACCATCAGATGCTCTTTTCCGAGGATTCTCACATAGAGATCCTCGACAGCCTGGGAGAGATCGGAGAGCTCAAAAAGGAATATTCTTCGGAATACGCCGAATATTCAAGCCTTGAAAAGGAGCTTTCCCGTCTTTCACGCCTCGCCGAATCCAGGGACCGCGAGCTCGACATCCTTTCGCATCAGATCAAGGAGCTCGAACAGGTATCATTGGAAACATCCGATTACGAACAGATGCAGAACGATATGAACCGGGTCAATAACGCCGAAAAGCTCTACGAATGCGTTAGTTCTATGGTGGAACTGCTGGACGGCGAAGAGAACGGGGCCTGCAGAGCCATCGAAAGATCTTTCCCCTTTATGCGCACGCTGAACCGTACCGACAGCGATACGGCCGAATTGCACGCGCTGCTCGAGAACATGCAGGAGAACGCGTCCGAACTCTCTTCCGCCCTGGCATCCTACCTGCGGGACCTTTCCTTCAGCCCCGGTGAAGCGGACCGCATAAACCGACTTTACGACACTTACTACGACCTGCTCAGGAAATACGGTCCCGGACTGGAAGATGTCCGCGGTTTCTACGCGGAAGCCGTGAAAAAACACGAGACCCTGCTTGACCTCGAACACAGTGACGCGGAGATAAGGACAAAACTCCGCACCGCCCGGAAAGCAGCCGTGTCTTCCGCCGCTTCCTTGACCGGAGCGCGGAAGAAAGCGGCGAAGCTTCTCAAGGCCACGATAGAAAAAGAGCTGAAGGAGCTGGGCATAGCTAATGTAAAGTTCGAGTGCAAGCTCGAGGCGGCCGGTCTCAGCGAGAACGGAAGCGACAGGGTTACTTTCTTCATAAGCCCCAACGCGGGTGAAGACCTTAAACCGCTGGCCGATATAGTCTCTTCCGGCGAAGCGGCCAGGGTAATGCTGGCGCTGAAAAAAGCGCTCACCAAAGTGGACCCGGTACCCGTGCTTGTTTTCGATGAAATAGATTCCCAGATCGGGGGGAGGCTGGGCCAGGTGACAGGCAAAAAGCTCAAGGAACTCTCCAACGACCGGCAGGTCATACTCATAACGCATCTTCCCCAGATCGCTTCTTTCGGGGACAGGCATTACAGGGTATCTAAACAAGTCAAAGGAGACAGGACCTCTACCGTAGCGGAACTCCTGGAAGGCGACGAAAGGATACAGGAACTCGCCAAGATGATGAGCGGGGATAAAGAGACCGGTATAGCGGTCGAACACGCCCGGGACATGCTGCAAAAAGCTTCCGGGTGACACGCTCCGTTCCCGCGGGGAAGATCATTCAGCTATCTACCGTTTCAGATCCCTCTCTTTTTTCCTCATCGGCCAGACCCCGCTGCTGGCATACAAGCGCTTCGGAAAGCACATCTTCGGTCAGGTAGCCCATATCGCGCAGGATCTCCCCCAGGCGGGTGCCTTTCTTCCAGTGGGCCTTGAGGGCCTCGTCAAGCTGATCACGGTTTATGACCTTGCTCTCCAGCAGTATCTGCCCGAGGGGCTTATAGCTCTCTATGAGAGACTCGTCGTTACTGAAGACCTGAACTGTAAGGTGGTCGTCCTTCTGTTTTATCCTGCGATCGGCCATGTATTTGCTGCCCGGTATTCTCTTGAGGTATTTCTTCACTTCCGCTATCTTGTCGTTAAGCTCCAGGATATTGTGGACTTCCTCGTCAATATTCCTTATAAAAAGCGCTATGGTAACGCTCATCAGAGGCACCTTCTTCAGGCGTTTGGTCCTGCACTTGGCCATTACATATCCCCTTTCCCTGTCCTCGGGAGAATAATGGAACGGGGTTATGGTATCGAACATGCAGATAAAGCTCTGGCAGATGGAGTTATACCTCTCGGGGGTTGTGATCATCACGAAATCGTCCCCGCCTATGTGGCCCACGAAATCCGAGGAGTTCCCCCAGTTCCTCACGCAGCTGGTGAGCATGTAAGCGAGCTGCATGATTATCCGGTCGCCTTTCAGGTATCCGTAGACATCGTTGAAAGCCTTGAAATTATCTATGTCGATGTGCCCCGCTACGAACGGTTCCCCGGATACAAGCCTTTCGTTAAGCGCCTCTTCTATGACCACCCCTCCGGGAAGACCGGTAAGCGGGTTTGCGTAAAAGCTCTGTTTCGACCTCTTGATGGCCATTTCTATCCGTATACGCAGCTCAAGCGGGTCGGGCGGATTGACCAGGTAATCGTCCACACCGTGCCGGAGGTCCAGCAGGTTCTGCCTGAGGTGTTTTTTGTTTATCAAGGTTATTACGGGAATATAGACCGTGGCGAAATCCTTCTTGAGAAGCTCGCAGATCTCGAGCCTTTCGGGGTCTCCGGAATGTACATCGACCACCACCACATCGGGGCTCATCCTGATCACTCTCTGAAGGTCCGGATGCGGCTTCTCGTCGAAGAAGACTTCGTATCCCCATCCCTCGAAGGAGAACTTGAGGACCTGCCTGAGGTCCCTGTCGTCGGTCACGACCAGTATCTTCAAGGTCTTATCCATTATCAGTCCGTATAGTCCTCTTTTTCGGGATCCGCCTGCCTGAGGTCCCTGATCAGGTTGTATTCACCTTCCGCGCCGTCGGTGTTCCCCATGTCGTAAGCCTTGAGGGCCGTGATGTGGCAGGTAGTCCGCAGGTAAAAAGCCGCTCCGAGCATGCAGAACAGCACTCCGGCGGCCCACAAAGGTCCCGAGGCGAATTTCCCGGCCAGAAGCAGGAAAATGAAACCCGTTCCCGCGGAAACGATGGAAATAAGCTGACGGTCCCTCTGACGCTTCAGCAATTTTCTGGCTTTTTGCTCCATGAAAACCTTTCTACCCGGAACGGGCCTTATCTTTGGAAAGGAACTTGCCCCTCTTGAGCCCGCGGCGGGGCACGGCAACAAAGCTCTTCATCTTCCTCATGGAATCTTTCATCGCCTCGGCGGCATCGTAGTTGCCGGCAGCGGGGCGCGGAAAAACCCTCTTGATGACCGGGTGCAAAAGGAACCCTGCGGCTATACAGGCAAAGAAAAGTGAAACAACTTCCATGGCTAATCCCCTTTTCACTTTATTTCGGAGTTCAATAATATGCGATATATATATAGTTTATCAGGATAATCCCCACTATACAACCGGTTAAACAAAAATCATTCCGGCCTCTTTCCCATTACAGGACGGGGCGCGGCGCATCCTCTTTTAAGGATATCGTCGTCAAGGAGCTTTATGGTGTATCCGTCAAGTTTTCTCGTAACGGACCAGCTGTGGTAATGATGCGTCATCTCGACCAGCATCTCGAGGGTGTCCTTTGTGAGGGCCCCGTAAAGCGAGGTCATCTCCATACCCCGGATTATCCCTTCCGGGCTGGGAAACCACTTTATGGCGGGGGCGTCCGGAAGGTTCTTGACCAGATAAGCTTCTCCGCGTATTTTTACCGCCAGGTAAGGCGCTTTCATGTTCTTTCCGGAAACCGCTTTTTTCGTTTTCTCAAGGGCCTCTTCACTAAGGTCGAGATCCGGACTGAACTTAGCCGCTTCCTCGGCCGAAAGCTTGAGCGATATATCGTTATACCTTAAACCGCCAAGGTTGATGACATATTCGACGCATCCGGGAAGGGCCAGTGTCCAGTCGCCTTCCCTGATCTCCTGGGCCATTACCGAGGCTATCTTCCCTCCCGGGGAATATATGACATTGAGCTGTATCCCCCGGCCCTCGGAAACTCTCTTGATAGTGAGCCGGTTTCCCTGAAAACGGCCGGGTTCGGTGCTGGTGGTCTGAAAGGAACCCGGCAGAAGGTCGTTCACGAAAAAGGTCTCGCCGATAGCGCTAACCGCGCCTTCTTCGGTAAGCTCCCTCGTTTCGGGCGTAAGCCGGCAGAATCCTTTGTTCTTGAGGTAGACCAGCGCTTTGTCCTTTCCGTTACTGAACATCTCCGGATCGAATACCAGCTTCTCGGACGCGCCGGCGCTTTTACGGGGCATGAAACCGTAAGAAGAAAGAAGGGGCCCGCACGGACCGTTCCCGCCGGACCGCTTCATCTCCACGGGCAGCGTGGTCCTGTCCAGAAAACTCTTACCCCGGCCTTCAGTTGACACCATCCTGTCTATATCGTATGTTATTCTTATTCTTTCGGCGTCGGGGACCTGCCTCTCGATCCAGGAGATTATGGTCAGGGCCTGTGCGGAAATAAGCTGTATGTCCTTCGGATGGTCGCCGGCGGTATCACTGCAGGCCAGCCGTTCCACTATTCTTTTGAAGAAGGTCCTTGCCGCGCCCGTCTTGCAGGAGCCATCCGAACAGGCGTTCAGGATAGCGTTAGCAAACACCGAAAAGCTTATGGAAGGGTCCGGGTCCTGTAGTGTACCGCTCAGGAAAACATCGGCGGCTTTACCGGGGTCAGCCCCGTCGATGACCAGACCGCTCATCCTTAAGGGGTCCGGGGGGCCAGATCCCGTTTCCTGTGAAAAAACGGGATTCGCGCACACCGTCAATAAGGCGTACACGACTATAAAAATCTGCAGCCTGGCAAGCTTGAAATACAGATCCTTTCTCTGGAAAATGCGGAAAAACCGATTTGAATAAGATGAAAACACGGATGATCTTTCAGATATGATGTTTTTTTTAAGGTTCTTTTTTCCCGGCATGTCGCCCCACCCCTATTACACTTTTTTGATCCCCAGTCGATGGACATTTTAACAAACTTTCTTATATTTTACAACATCTTTTTCTGGGTTTTTAATTTCTAACTTTGTACTTGGTACGGAAGTGAGTTCGTACCTGTCCCCCGTTTATATCTTTCTGCTGTCGTATGCCCAGTGGAGAAGCGCCTGGCGCTGTTTGGGGCGGCATTTAAGGTCGCCCTTCCTGCAGTGTTTTTCGATCTGGGCGATGTGGCGGGTCATAGCTTTCCATCGTTTTATCTGTCTTTCATCCTCTTCCGGCATTCGGCGGCCCATGTAATAGCGGCAGTACCACTGGAACCATCCCCTGGGGTCATCGGGGTGTATCCACCCCTTTTCCTTCCAGTAATTTAACGGCTTGCTGGCGCGTACACCGAAAAAATTAAGGGACGGATCTGCTTTCTCCGGCGAAAGCCTGGCGCCTTTATACCAGGAAGCGGGGAACTCGTCTCTGCAGTCCGTCATATATTTGCCCCCGAAAACCCCGAGCCTTAGCATCTCCGCGGGTTTAAGCGCGGGCCTGAACCCCGGGTGAAAATTCCTTCCCTCCGGTTCAGTGAGCTCATAGCGGTAGCCCTTCTGCATTTTGTCGTTGACCGTGACCGTTCTTTTCATGATAAAGTTTATGGCCGAACATCCGGCGGAAGGTTTATCGCATAACACCGTAGATGATGTTACCGATGACATAAATGAGGATCGCGAAAAAAAGAGAATACACAAGATAAAAAAAGACCGGCTTTCTGCCGGCTCTGTCACACAAAACATAATAATCATCAAGCATCCGGGGAAGCGTAAAAGGCCCCATAACACGCGGCACCTTCCCTCCCATGCTCTTCAAGTCTCTCCTGAAAAGAAAATAAACAATAAGCCATATAACAACCAGGCCAATGAATACATTCATCAATGAAAGTATATCATATAAACTTTCAAATCAAAATCCCAGGCGTATTAATATTGTAATACATTGGAGACGCTTTATCTA
>WJMG01000085.1 GCA_014728075.1 Candidatus Omnitrophota bacterium
CGTGGTGAAATCGTGGTGAAATGCCCGATTTGAGCACGAAATCCGATAGTCCCGGCACCTCCACCAGTTAAATAAAAAAGCCACTCAAAATGAGTGGCTTTTTTATTTAACAGAGCAATAGAGAATAGAGAAGTAGATGATAGTGTTACATTCTCCATTGCGGTCTATTATCTATTTTCTATTCTCAAAAACCTTTAATGGTCGTGATGGGCCGCTTCCGCCTCTTCGTGGGTCTTGTGGACCGTGCCTTTGGGATGTTCCGGCGGGCCGTATATCGCGTAAAGTTTAAGAGGGGTATCCCCGGTATTGACCAGGTTGTGCCAGTATCCCGAGGGGATCAGAAGCACCCAGTCGTCAGAGACCTCTTCGTCTATCATGAGGTCGTTTTTCGACTTTCCCATCATTGCGCGCCCGGTCCCGGATTCTATCCGGATGAACTGGTCGTTAGCCGGGTGGACCTCACCGCCGATCTCCCCGCCGGGAGGGATAGACATGAGTGTGAGCTGAATGTTGTTCCCGGTCCATTTTGCTTCCCGGAAAAAGTCGTTCTCCAGCGTTATTTCCTCTATATCGGCTATCCAAGGTGTTCCGCCGTGATCTACTGCATTTTCCTTTCCGCGGGCGGAGGTGGTTCCATCCGTCCCCGCTTCGCGGCATAAAGCCTCAGGCGTGTGTATGGCCGACAGGCCGATAAAGGACATTATCAAAAAAATAGCAAATGTGAGTTTTTTCATTGTTTTTCCCCTTTTTTTAAGAATTCCGAGATCAAATATATTGTACCACAGCCACGGCGGGAAAGTATAATGTGTTATGTTTTTTACCGGACCTATTGACAGGAAAGTGCTTCTGTGTTACTTTTTTTAAAAATGTAATATTGGAGGAGCATGGCGGAAATATCGAGATTCGGAATATCTCTCCCGGGGGACCTTGTGGATAAGTTCGATAAGCTTATCAAGCAGAAGGGGTATACCAGTCGCTCAAAGGCTTTTGGAGATCTCATACGCCAGGAGATCATCAAAGTTGAATGGACCGAAGGCAAAGAGATCGCGGGGGCGATCACTTTCGTGTACGATCATCACAAAAGTGACCTTCTCAGTAAGGTAACAAATGTTCAGCATGATTTTCAGGATGTTATTATATCTACACAGCATATTCATCTGGACCATCATAACTGCCTGGAAATAATCGCCGTTAAAGGTGATCCTAAAAAGGTTCAAAGTCTCAAGGATATTTTGAAGTCATTAAAAGGTGTGAAGCATGCCACATTGGGTATGTCCAGCACAGGTAAAGAAGTTATTTAGAGCAGAAAGGAGTTTTTTTAAGCTATGGATAACACGAATTTGACAAAAGTAGCAACACGCGTATTTCTGGAAACTATAATTTGTTTTTTTGTGATATTTTCATTTGTTGAGATAGCTTCCGCTGAGAGCAGCTCAGAAGCGGTCGATCTGGGCAGTATCGTTGTGACCGCGACAAAGAGCGATATGAAAGAGAAGGATGTGCCCGGACGCGTTGATGTCGTCAGCGGGAAGGAAATGGGAAACATGCCTGTTGAGAATGTCGATGAGGCGCTTGTTTATACCCCGGGGATCAACGGCCGCAGGGCCAATAATATGTTTTCTTTCAGGCCGGTGGTGACTTTGCGAGGCCTTGGAGGCGATGAGCAGGGGAGGACGCTTGTAATGATGGATGGCATACCGCTTAACAAGGCGGATACCGGTGATGTGAACTGGAACATGATGTTGGTCGGAGATGTCGATCAGGTAGAAGTCTTCAAGGGTCCGGGATCATCGCTTTACGGGAACAATGCCATGGGGGGTGTTATCAATGTAATAACTAAGAAGCCCGAAAAGCTGTTCGAGGAAAAGATCTATGCGGGGTACGGGTCATACAATACATGGAAGTCAGGTTTTATTTTCGGGGCCCGTTCCAGGGAGGCGGAAGAGGACGCTTTATACCTGAGGGTGTCCGGACAGTATCAGCATAGTACGGGATATGTTTCTGACCCAGACGCGGCAATGACATCTTATACGACCAGGAGATTTATCGATGAGCAGGGCATTAATACCAGAATAGGATATGAACTGGATGAGCTTAATGGCGTTGATCTCACTTATATATACAATAGGGGGAAACGCGGAGAAGGGGAAAAATATCGTGCCGATGACGGCGTTCATAGATTGTTCGAAACAAATTTTGTGAGTATGGCATATCGCGGAGCATCCGGAAATGTTAAATGGAGCGCAAAGGCGTTTTACGACAGAGAGGATTATACCCGGGTGAGTGAGAGGATGCGGGGAGTGAGTTACCAGCGTTTTGATGTTGAATCAAAGAGAGAGGATTATGGCGCGTTAGGGGATATTTTTTGGGATATATGCGATTGGAACACACTTAGCGCAGGTACGGAGCTGAGAATAGGAAGCGTGGACGCGGCCGATGTGTATAAGACATCGCCGGATATTGTTGAAAACAGGGGAAAAATGGCTCTTTATTCTGTGTTTTTGCAGGATGAGGCCAGGTTGTTTGACGATAGGTTTATTTTTGTGGCCGGCATCAGATATGATTGGGCTCGTTTTTACGATGGCTATTACAATTCTACCGATCCTTCCTGGACGAGTTATAACGGGGATCTATCCTCCAATGATTGGTGGCATATAAGCCCAAGGGTTTCCGCGAGATACATTTTCGCGGATGAGCTCAGCGTTTATTGCTCTTACTCGAACGGTTTCCGGGCTTCTATACTTGATGATCTTTGCCGTTCCGGATGGATGTGGGTAGGCCCAAAGATCGCTAATCCGGATCTTGAGCCGGAAACGCTTGATAATTACGAGGTAGGAGCTGATATAATGCTGGCGGATAAAGTGAAGATCAAACCTTCTTTTTATTATTCTATAGGGAAAGATTTTCTTTATTATGTGGATAGCGGACAGCGTTTGTGGGGTACAAGGATAATGTATAAAAGGGAGAATGTCGGTAAGGTAAGATCGTATGGTCTTGAGCTTGGGGGAAAAGCGGATATCTGTGAGAATTTTTCTCTTCTGGCGGGATATACATATCAGGATTCCATTATAAGGGAATTTAACCAGAGGCCTAACCTTGAGGGTAAGACCATTACATATGTTCCCCGTAACCAGGCATATGCCGGCATGGAGATAAAAACCCCGTATGTTAATGGTATGTTTTTTTACCGCTATAAAGATAAACAGTTTACCGACGAGGAAAATAACAATAAAATAGATCCTTATTACACCGTGGATCTGAAGCTGTGGAAAAAAGTAGACGCAAGAATGACGATATCGCTTACTATAGAGAATCTCTTGAACGAGAAATATATGGAAAGCGCGGATGATATGAACCCGGGCCGCATTATAATGGGAGAGGTTTCGGTAGAGTTCTGATAGCGGACATGATAAAAAAATATTCAAATATACAGATAGTTTTTCTGGCGTCGATGGTGGCGTTTGATTTTGCTTTCGGCATGATCGTTAAGAACATATTGGCGCCTACCGGAGTCCTGGACTTTATAAGAATAGATATGATAGTCCCTGTTATGCTTATGATGACCGTTCGTTTGACGCTTGACAGGTTCGGTACGCTGATATTGTATGAGCTTGCCTGGGGTATGCTTGCTGTCGTCGCTATGCCCACCGCGTACGGATTACCGGGTTTGATGAAGCTCGTCCCGGCGATATGTCAGGGTATAGCGTATGATGCGGTTATGTCGGGGATGCGCAATATGCGGACCGCCCGGATATACGCGGCGGCTATTCTGGGCGGAGCGGTTTCCTGGATAGCGGTCATACTCATGAAGATCGCTATGGGTGTTCCGTGGGCCACAGCCACGAAGATAGTGTTTTCTGTGCAGGTCGTTATGGGGATGATAGTATCAGCCGCAGGCGCCTATGCAGCTATCCTGTTGTGGGAACGCATAGAAGGTTTGCATCTGGTGAGAAGGATACAATGCGCGGAACAATAAACGCTAAAGATCTTGATTTTGTAACGCTTGACCTGGGAGAAAAGCTGCTTGACCGTATTTCTCTGTCCGTAAAAAGGGGAGAGAAACTCGGGATAACGGGACCTTCGGGGTCGGGAAAGACGACTTTGGGTATGCATCTGGCGGGGGTCCATAGGAAAGGGTTGTTCGGAAAGAGCAGGGGAAGTCTTTTGCTGGGAGGAATGGAGTGTATTGACAGGGATCTGCCGGGGTTTTCCGGCATAGTCCTCCAGAATCCAGCCATACAGCTTTTCTGCGATAATGTGTTCGAGGAGATCTCAGTCGGTCCCGGGAACAGAGGCCTTTCGAAAGAGGAAGTCAACGCGATAAGTAACAGGATAGTCGGCCTTATGGGTTTGGCTGATATAAAAGACAGTAAGATAAAAGACCTTTCTCACGGGCTTAAGCAGAAGGTGTCAATAGCCAGCATGATAGCCATGAGACCGGATGTTCTGCTTCTGGATGAACCTACGAATTTTCTTGATCCCGAAGCGCAAAAAGACATGTTCGATGTGCTTGATGTGATAAATAGAGAAAGTAATGTGACTATAATCGTGATCGAGCATAACAAGAAAATGTTGTCGGACTGGGCCGATCGGATAGTCCGTATGGACAGGGGGAGGATCGTTCCCGGGACACATACGCATAAGCGATACCCGGGCCCGGATAGGTTCGATCACAAAGCAGGAAAAGAGGTTGTGCGATTTGATAGTGTGGGGTACGGTTATGGTACGGGAGTATTCAGGCTTGAAGGTTCCTCATTCACCGCGCGGGAAGGAGAGATAATATCTTTCATCGGCCCTAATGGGTCCGGAAAAACCACTATTCTAAAGCTGATAAAAGGTGTTTTCAGGCCGGACCAAGGAGATATATTAATAAAAGGTCGTAAGAGCACCGGCTTTTCGGATGATGTGGGGCTTGTCTTTCAGGATCCTGATGAACAGCTTTTTGCGCATACGGTGAGAGAAGAATGCGGGTTTTGTCTCGAAGACAGGGGTTTTTCTGAAAAAGGGTCGACCCGTCAGGTGGAGGAAAGTCTTAGATGTATGGGGCTTAAAGGTAAAGATGAGCGGTTGCCTTTTTCTCTGAGCTACGGAGAGAAAAGGCGGCTGGCGATCGCTTCGGTACTTGCCTGGGATCCGGACATAATATGTCTGGATGAGCCTACGGTAGGCCTTGATGACGATAATCTTTTTATGCTTCGGGATATCCTGATAAAAATGGCGGAACGCGGAAAGACGATCTTTTTGTCTACCCATGACCTTGAGTTTGCCTGCGCGGTTTCTCATAATATCATTCGTGTAGATAGGGGCAGGGTGGATGTTAAAGAAGAAGACAAGGAAGTTTTTGTATGAGAGACGGTCTGTCCAGGATAAACCCTCTTTTCAAGATGTTACTGCTGATATCTTTTACCGTGAATCTTTTTCTTATCGATTCCTGGCAGGTTCTTTTGTCGGTTCTGGGGTCGATCGTAGTTTTGATGATATTACTCCGCATAAGGTTGGGTATGTTCAAATATATGATCATTCTCATGGCGGTGAGTACTCCCGTAACGATGGCCATATTTCTTTTGTCCGGATTTGAGCTATCTTCCGGAAGTTTTGCGGAAATGTTGAAGTGGGTAGTGCGGTACTACGGGATATTTATGTTGAGAGTCATGAGCCTTGTTCTTTCTAACATTATATTCGTGAGGACTACTTCACTTAAGGATATTACCGGTGTTTTGAGGGGCCTTGGGGTGAGTGAGAAGATAACTCTTTTCATCGTGACGCTTGTGAGGGTTATACCGTTGAGTATTGAGCATGGCAAGCGCATAATAGATGTTCAGAGGGCCAGAGGACTTAAGTTGAAAACATTGTACAGGCCGAAAGGTCTTATGAATATTGTTGTGCCGTTGTTCATGTGGCATTTGAAGATGGTCGGCGATATGGCCCTTATGCTTGAAATAAGATATTTTTCATGGACCGGTAGAGGAGTAAAAAGAGACTTGTCCGAGTGGGTGTCCGTGAGAGACCTGGGTGCTCTCGCGGCGGCTATAGCCATGTTCTTTTTGCCGGGGATGTCTTAGGAGGAGATATGAAAGAACAGAAATATGAGGATCTTATTGCTTTCCACGGGCATGCCTGCCCCGGTCTTGCTATAGGGTATAGAGTGGCCAAGGCGGCTTTGCGTGAGCTTTCGGCGCGAAGATCGGAAGACGAGGAGTTCGTTGCCATTGTGGAGAACAATGCGTGCGGGATAGACGCAATTCAGCTTCTTTGCGGGTGCACTGCCGGGAAAGGAAACTTGATCTTCAGGGATAACGGGAAGCATGTCTATACCTTTTTCAACAGGAAGACAAAAAAAGGTGTGCGTATATACGCGGACACCTTTTATATGAACGATGATCTGGATAAGCGTTTTGTTGAGCTGTCCCGTAAACGAAACCTTACCGCTGCCGACAAAAAAGAACTTGCCGATATACGGGAGAAGAGGATAAAGAGTGTTCTGGAATTCCCGGAGGAGGATCTTCTGAAGATATCCTCTCCGAAGCGCGAATATCCTGAACGGGCCAGGATATTTAATTCTGTCATATGTGAAGAGTGCGGTGAGCGGGTAATGGAGACAAGGATAAAAAGAAAAGACGGCAGATCTCTTTGTAATGAGTGCTGCGGTTTTTCATGAACGAGATATACGGTAAACAACATATAATACCCCTCTGTTCCGTCAAACACGAAAGGAGAGTATAGATGTTCGCTTTTTTATTGAAAGGCGGTCCTTTGATGTGGCCGATAGTTCTTTGTTCCGTTATATCGTTCGCTATAATAGCGGACAGGTCGTTTGTGTTCTATAAGGCCAGGACGAGAGCCTCGAACATACTTTCCCGCGTTAAAGCCTTATGCAAAGAAGAAAAGTATGAGGAAGCTCTCAGGTTGTGTGAGGGGACCCCGGGACCCGTGGCTCATATTCTTGCTATCGGTATACATGTGCGTAACAGGAAGACCGAAGACAGAGAAAAACTGATCGCAAGAGCAGGTTCGAGGATAGTGCGTCAGTTAGGCAAAAATCTGAGAGGGCTGGGGATCATCGGCAACATCACTCCGCTCCTGGGGTTGACGGGAACCGTCGCCGGTATGATAAATGCCTTTATGAAGATACAGGAATTGGGAGGCAGGGTTGACCCATCGGTGCTCGCCGGCGGCATATGGGAGGCGCTTATCACGACTGTAGCGGGATTATGCGTGGCCATCCCGACCCTGGTCGCTTATCAATATTTCGAAGGCAGGGTCGATGATATATCGAGCCAGATGAAGGACACAGCCGTGGAACTTCTGGAGATCTAGGAGCTATTGTATGGAATTCGAGGAAAGAAAAAAGGTTGCTACAAACTTGAATATCGCGCCTTTAATAGATGTGATCTTTCTGCTTCTGATCTTTTTCATGCTTTCGTCCCATTTCGTTGTCGACCCGGGGATCAAGATAACATTGCCGGATTCCGTAACAGCTCTGCCGAGGCAGGAAAAAGATATAATCGTCTTTATAACGGAGGACGATGTTCTGTATCTTGACGGTGAAGAGGTCGGTATGGATAACCTTTCCACTGAACTTAAGATCAAGATAGAGGACAGTCAGAAAAAGACCGTGGTCATAAAAGCGGATGAAAAGGTAGACCTGGGCCTGGCGGTAAAGGTCATGGACCTGGCCAGGGAAGCGGGGTCTGAAGGGCTGGTCGTTTCGGCAAAACGGGAATATGGGGATGCAGAATAGCGGCATTTTTAAAACAGCGGTCATCATATCGTTTGCGGGACATTGTCTCGTCTTCGGCCTGCCCGGGCTGGAATTTCCTTTAGACAGAACACATGAACCGGAAGAAGTAGAGGTAATGTTAGAATTTGAAAGACCTCCGCTTTTGCCTGAGGAATATACCGTGGGAAGTGAGAAAAAGATCAAAGAGGTAGAGGATCCCCCCGAAAAGGTTAAGGAGGACCCGGAACCCGAACAGGCAATTGTTGAGCAGATCGAGGAAGAACCTCTCGAAGAAAAGGTCGAAGCGATGGACAGCGAGCGTGAAACCATACTCAGGTACCAGGATACGATCAAACAGAAGATAGAAGAGGCAAGGCGTTATCCCGCCCGGGCCAGAAGACGGGGGATAGAGGGTGTAGCCTGTCTCGAGTTCATTGTGACGCCGGATGGCACGAGCCGCGATATAAGGATAATAGATCCTTCCGGATCTAAGATCCTTGATGAGGAAGCCTTCAACACCATAAATAGGGCAGGCCCGTTCCCCCCTATACCGGATAATATCAGGTCCGCTTTCATCCCCATGAAGGTTTCCATAGTTTTTTCGCTGCGGTAGAGCGAAGCAGCCGGGGGCAAACCCCGGCAAGCCGGAAAGCACCGTTTTTACCTATCCGGGATAGGTATCTATCCGGGACCGGAAGTTCGCCTTTTGTCCGGTGACCACTCACAACGCACTATTCACCATTCACAAGTTTTGCTTTCAGGTGGAACAAAGTCAATAAAAAACAGAATCTGCCGGTTGTTCATAATTCCATTCCGGAATATAATTAAATAAATACAGGCTAGGAGATATATTCTGAGCGCATTTTTTCAACGGATTCCGGAAGCTCCGGGGACAAAAGCACTGGCTATGACAAAGAGGGAACATATTTTAAAACGGTCCATCGGTCCGGCAGCGGTTATTCTGGCTCTTGCCGCGGCATTTTTCTTTTTCACGAAAAAGGATATTACGCAGAAGGACAGGGAGCTGCTTTACAGGTCGCTCCAGAGTTCTTTCGATCGTCCGCACCAGCGCATGGAAATAACCGTGGAAGAGCCTTCGGGCGGAAGGCGAGCCCCTTACGGATATTTCAGCTGCAGCGTTTACGGGTGTGAGAACATCCGGTATCCCGGAAGGTCCTTGCGGGCCCACGCCGGCGCGATACATGTCCAGGCTCTGCTTATCGATCTGGACGGATTCAGGTCGCGTGTCCTAAACAGGACTTTTCGCGGTACCGCGCCCCTTTTTTTTAAAGTTTTCGTATCCGGGAAAGGAATGTTCAACGAAATGAAGCTGGCGGAGACCGGAAGCGTTCCCGACCTTTACTTTATTCCGGAAGCGAAAATACTGTTACAGGAGAGGGTATGGCGGGAGATATGGCAGTATGCCCTCGATCCGTCCAATAAGGGCAGCATAAAGATAGAAAACATCGTGATAAGGCCCGTTGAAGGTGCCTTTGAGGAGAATATAACCTACGAAATAACCATGTCTTCCGACGGAAAGCTCACCTCGGATTTTCCGGCGGTCATGGAATTTTCGCCGAAAAAAGAGGAGGAAGAAATTGCCGGCCAAAAACTTCTCTAAGGACCCGTCCCCGGGACCGGCGCTGAAGGCGCGTTTGCTACAGTCAGTGATGCTTCTTGTTTCCGGGATGCTGGTTTTTACGGTTATCCGTTTTTTCAGCCTGGTACCCGAAGTGGGAGGTAATTTTTTCTTTTCGAGCGAGAATCCGCGTTTCCGCGACAACAGTTTTCTCATGAAAATGTTCCCGGGACAGGCATCCCTTATCGTAGTGAGCGTGGAGGGAGAGATAAATAGCGGGAAATATCTTGAGGATATCGAAGGCATGTCATCGGACCTTCTCGCGCTCAAGCAGGTATCCGATGTGAAAAGCCTTTCCCGCGGTCCGGGAAGCGTTGAAGAAGCGCGTGAAAGCCCTCTCTGGAGCAGGATACTGATCGCCGAAGACTCGAAAGCGTCAAACATCGTCATGTTAATAAAGAGAGCCGAAGGCGGACAGGTCATCAGGGAGATCGAGAGTATAATCCGGGCATACGAAAAGGCAGGCTATACGGTCCGTATAGCGGGAGTTCCTTATATCGTGGAGATGATACGACGCAACCTTTTCTATGACCTCAAAGTGTTCAGTGCCATCGCCTGTGTGCTTTTCGGTATAACGATCCTGTTCATGTTCCGGTCGTTGCATATACTGGCGGGAACTTTTATAGCGGCTTCCGCCGCGGCTTCTGCCACCATAATAGCCGGGAGCCTCGCCGGTGCGAACATTGGTATCTTAACGGCGAACATAATTACCATAATCTTCGTCCTGACCCTTTCTCACATAGTTTACATAACCCATAACTGGATGGACGCAAGGAACAGCAGCCCGCCTGAAAAGGCGCCTCTGGAAGGTGTGAAGGTGACATTCGCGGCTTCAGCATGGTGTATGGTGACGACTTTTCTGGGATTCGGCAGCCTGCTCTTTGTCCAGGCCAAACCTATCAGGGAGCTGGGTATATACGGGCTTTTCGGCACCACAATGGCCATCACGGCGGCGTATCTCATTTACCCCGTCTTTCTTTTAACGGCGCGCCCCTCCGGAACGCCCGGGGAAGGCAGAGGTTTCATGCGCGGATTCCGACAAAAACTTATAAAGCGTACAGCGCCGGTTGCGGCCGCCATCGGCCTCTTGACCATCCTTACCTTGCCCGGCCTCAGGATGCTGAATACGGATCCCAGCCTGTTCGCTTTTTTCAGGGAAGGCTCATCTCTGAGAGAAGGACTTGAATTTATAGATTCCAACGGAGGCAGTACTCCCTTGAGCATTGTGGTGCGGGACGCCGATGGAGGTCCGCTTACGGACGCCGATAACTACGAGCGGCTATGGGAACTTCAATATGACCTTGAAGAAAAGCAGACCGTCGGAAGTATTCTATCGCTGCCTCTTATCCTGGCCGAAGCCAAAACTTATACACTTGCCGCGCTTTTGACCTACGAAGGCCTTGCCGATATACTGGAACTGCCGAGGTTCGGATCAGTCGCGGACAGGTTCATAACCGAAGACAGGATATCCACTCATTTTCTGCTTAGGATGAGAGAAGAGGGCAGAACCCGTAAGCGGAAAGCCATCGCCGGAGAATTGGCCGAAGTCGTGGCGGATCACGGATTTATCCCTGAAATAGTATCAGGGCTTTACCTGCTCCAGGGGGAGCTGTCCGCTCTCGTGGCCGACAGCGTAGTGACCGGTATAACCAGGATACTTTTCTTCTTTTTCCTGATAGCGCTCGTGATGTCGCGTTCTTTCAGGACAGCTATCACCATGATAATTTCAATAAGCGTTATTCCCGTGGTCATTTTCGGAGCGGTAGGCCTGTTGCGCGTACCGGTGGACCTTATCTCGGCTCCGGCGGCCAACATCGCTATAGCTATGGGAATAGACTCGATGATACATTTCGTCATGCGCTCGCGCAGAAGAAGAAAAGAAAGCCCCGGAAAGCCGAGGATGGCCTGGTCCGATACACAGTCTGATATGTGGAGCCCGGTCATGAAAGAGACCTTCATAATCTGCCTGGGGTTCATGATATTCACTTTTTCTTCATTTCCGCCCACAAACAGGTTCGGGATGGAAATAGTTTTCGGTACGGTTATCTCGGCCGTGGCTACACTTTTCATATTGCCGTACCTGGCGAAGGTATTTTCGCGGATCGGGAAAGAGGCGCAGGGGGCAGAGAGAGGTACGGTAAGCTCTTAGCCCGGAGGCCGCAGGGCATAGTCGCCTCATTGGCCCCTTCTTCCCGGATCGCTTACCCCCGCTTGCTGGGGTGTCGAAATGATATCTCTGTGCGACCTTGCCGAAGAGAAAGCACCGTTTTTACCTATCCGGGATAGGTATCTATCCCGGATAGGTTCCGGTCCCGGATAGGTATCTATCCGGGACCGGAAGTTCGCCTTTTGTCCGGTGACCACTCACAACGCACTATTCACCATTCACCATTCACAGGCTTATCGTTACGGCCCCGCACCTCTGGCCTGCCGAAGACGGGTATCCGCATCCATCTGCAGTATATCTGTGGTCGTCTGTGTTTCTCGCGGGCTAAAGACCACATATCAAAAGTAGAACATAGTCAATAAAAAGGCGAAACACAAAATAGTATTAAAATCTCGTTAAAACTATAATAAATAAATGTGAAGTTATGGTTTTATCATACGGAATACTGAACAACCAAAGGAGAGAAAATGCCGAGGGATATCCATATAGAATATATCTCTACCGAAGAGGTCAGGAGAAGTACGGGAAAGCCCGGTACCGTCATCGTCGACGCGCGGCCCGTTGATGCTTATAACGGATGGGGTATGCGAGGGGAGAAAAGGGGAGGCCACATACCCTCGGCTAAGAGCCTTCCGGTCAAATGGGCCGGCTATATAGACTGGGTGGAAACGGTCAGGAACAAGGGGATAAAGCCCGAAAACAGGATAGTGGTGTACGCTTACGAAAAAGAGGACGCGGAGAAAGTGGCGGCCAGGTTGATCCGGGCGGGTTATCCCGACACGCGTGTTTACGCCGTTTTCACCTCCGAGTGGCTGTCTTCGGAAGAACTGCCCCTGGAGAGGCTGGAACGCTACAGGCATCTGGTCCCCGCCGAATGGCTCAAGATACTTATAGAAACGGGAACGGCGCCCGGTTACGGGAACGGCCGTTTTGTGGTCTGTCACGCGCATTACCGCAACAGAGAGGACTACGAGAAAGGCCATATTCCCGGAGCCGTGCCCGTCGACACGAACTCGCTGGAGTCGCAGAAGACCTGGAACCGCCGTTCGCCCGAAGAGCTGGAAAAAGCCCTGGGTGAAGCGGGTATAGCCTCGGATACTACGGTCATCCTTTACGGCAGGTTCTCTTCCCCGAAGAACGACGACCCGTTCCCCGGAAGCAGCGCGGGCCATCTTGCCGCTTTCAGGTGCGCGTTTATCATGATGTACGCCGGGGTCAGGGATATAAGGATACTGAACGGAGGGATGCAGGCCTGGGAGGACGCGGGATTCGTTACCGCTACCGAAGAGCACGCGGTAAAGCCGGCAGGGCCTTTCGGGCGTAAAATACCGGCTCTTCCGGAGATAGCGTCGGACCTTCCGGAAGCCAGGGAGATACTGGCGGACCCGGAAGCCAACCTTATCAGCGTGAGAAGCCGTAGAGAGTTCACGGGGGAAGTCAGCGGTTATAACTACATAGAGAAAAAGGGCCGCATACCCGGCGCGGTCTTCGGAGCGTGCGGAAGCGACGCCTACCACATGGAGAATTACCGCAACCCCGACCATACCGCGCGTGAGTACGGGGAGGTAGCGGGGATGTGGGAGAAGTCGGGCATAACACCCGATAAGCGGAATTCGTTCTACTGCGGCACCGGATGGCGGGGCAGCGAGGCTTTCTTCAACGCCTGGTTCATGGGATGGCCGCGGATATCGGTGTTCGACGGCGGATGGTTCGAGTGGAGCGGGGACCCGGAAAATCCCGTGGAGACGGGCCGGCCGGGCGAGGTATCCCCGGAAGGAGCTACCGTATGACCGTACAGACAGCAGGCCGCAGAATGCGGAGAGGCGTCGAGATACAGGACCGGATCGGGAGTTCCCGGAAAGAGGATACCGCCGCGCGCGCGCTGGAAGGCCTCCTGGGCAGCGATAAACACATCTCGAGCGAGTTCTTCTACGACAGGCACGGATCGAGGATATTCGAGGAGATAACGCGCCTGCCGGAATACTACCTTAACAGGACGGAGAAAGAGCTTATAGCCGAAGCGGGAATACGCTTCGCTGACGGGCTTTGCGGGGCGGATATAGTCGAGCTGGGGAGCGGCGATTCTTCCAAGATATCCATCTTTCTGGGACGCGCGAGCCGTGGCGCCCGGGCTTCCGCCCGCTACTTGCCGGTGGACATAGACCGTTCGGCTATCGAACGCTCCGCGCGGGACCTGAAGCAGAACTATCCCGAGCTCAGAATATACGGTATAGCGGCGGATTTTAGCGGAGGGCTGGAAGCGCTTCCTCCGCCGGAAAGAAGGCGCGTTTTCTGTTTTTTCGGGAGCACTCTGGGCAACCTCTTGAGGCCCGCGGCCCTTGAGCTGGTAAGGCGTATAGCGGGCTCCATGCGGGAAGGGGACGAGTTCCTCCTGGGTCTGGACATGGTCAAGGAAAAAAGTATCCTCGAGCGGGCCTACAACGACGGGGCGGGCGTCACCCGCAGGTTCAACAGGAATATACTTAAAGTCGTGAACGCGCTGGCCGGCACCGGTTTTGATCCCGCTAAATTCAGGCACCTGGCCTTTTACAACAAGCGCGAGGCGCGCATTGAAATGTACCTGGAGGCGCGGGAGCAAATGACGGTCTCGACTCCGCTTCTTAAAGATGATATCATTATCAGGGAGGAAGAACGCATACACACCGAAAATTCCCACAAGTTCACTAAAAGGCACATCGAGGAAATATCCTCGTACGCTGGACTGGATATCGCCGGGATTTTCACGGACAAAAGAAAATGGTTCTCACTGCTTTGGCTGAAGAAAAAGGCTTTAAAATGATAAACGCGGAGAAGATAAGGCTTGATTTTCCCATCCTGGAGGAAAAGGTCGGGGGAAAACCGCTCGTTTACCTGGACAACGCCGCTACTACTCATAAACCGGGCGCCGTCCTGGACAGATTAATAGAGTTCTATACCCGCATGAACAGCAATGTCCACAGAGGCGTACATAGCCTGAGCCGTGAGGCAAGCGGGGCGTACGAAGGCGCCAGAGAAACGGTGAGGAGTTTTATCGGGGCCCGGAGCGCGAAAGAGGTCATCTTCACCCGGGGGACGACGGATGGAATAAATCTTATAGCGGATATATTCCGCGAGACGGTCATTAACGCGGGGGACGAGGTGCTCGTTACGGAAATGGAACACCATTCCAACCTGATACCCTGGCAGGCGGCGTGCGCGAAGAAGGGAGCGGTGCTCAAAGTGCTGCCTTTCGACGGGGAAGGCCGCCTTAAGACAGATGAGCTCGACGGGATGCTGACGGATAAGACCAGGATAATGGCCCTTTCTTACATTTCCAATGTACTGGGTACCGAGAACCCGGTAAAGGATATTGTCCGGACAGCGCGTTCGAGGGGCGTTCCTGTCCTGGTGGACGGCGCGCAGGCGGTCCAGCACATTAAGGTCGATGTCAGGGAACTCGATTGCGATTTTTTCGTCTTTTCCGGCCACAAGATGTACGCCCCGACCGGGATAGGCGTGCTCTACGGAAAGAAAGAATGGCTGGACAGGCTGTCGCCTTACCGGTACGGCGGGGGGATGGTGAATTCAGTCAGCCTGGACAGGAGCGAGTATGCCGAAGCGCCTTTCAAATTCGAGGCCGGTACCGGCTCACTGGCTGAGGCAGTAAGCCTGGCGGCGGCTATCGGGTACATGGATTCCATCGGAATGGAGGGGATAAAGGAGCACGAGAGGCGGCTGTCCGAAATGCTTTGCGAAAGACTCGCGGGCATCGGCGGCGTCACGGTATACGGTCCGCCGTCCGGAAGGCGGGGAGTGGTATCCTTTAACCTGGAAGGCGCCCACCCTTACGATGTGGGTACGCTGCTCGATAAAATGGGCATTGCCGTGCGGACGGGAACGCACTGCGCGGAACCTGTGATGAAGCGTCTGGGGGTGCCGGGTACCGTCCGGGCCAGTTTCGCGGTGTATAACACCGAAAAGGAAATCGAAAAACTTGCCGGGGGCGTGAAAAAGATAAGGGCGATATTATAATGGAATGCGCTTTGACCATAGACGATGTCCAGAAAAGGATAGTGGAAGAGATAACCCGGTTCGATGAGGAGGGCATAGAGCTCTACGAATACCTTGTGGGGCTCGGCAGGGATATGACGGCGTCCGGCAGGGGCCTCAGGACGGACGAAAATAAGATCTCCGGATGCCAGGCGAGCGTGTGGATCTCGGCGAGGGCCGCGGACGGGAAGATGCGTTACCGCGCCGACAGCGACGCTTTGATAACGAAAGGGCTTCTTTCGCTCCTTCTGAGGGTCTTTGACGGGAGGTCGCCGGAAGAGATACTGGAGGCGGAACTTTTCTTTATCGAAAGAACGGGGCTGAAAGCGCAGCTTTCGCCCGTGAGAAGGACGGGCCTCATCACCATGATAAACCGCATGAAGGAACTGGCGGAGGAGCGACCCCCGGACAAGACACTTTAGGCCCGGTCAGAGACCACCGGCGACGGACCACAGATCCAAGGAAAAAAGAAAAAGTTAAAAGGGAAGGTGTTTCGAATAAAACCATTCCAGGATCGCAATTTTTACTTATTGCCGCGAATGCGCATGGCGCAGGGGTCCTCTCCAGGTCTTATTAAGTGTCAAAGTGTCATCGCTCGGCTTCCCCTCGCTTGTGTCACAGTATCAGAGTACCAGAGCACCAGTGCGCCGGCGTACCGGTGACCGCGCGCCGCGAGTTCGGGTGTCTGAGCGCCGGAACACCTTTCACGGACGAGGTCCTTCCGCCGCTATTCTGACCCATGAGCGCTCAGTACCGATCCGGAAACGATCCCTTAGCTGATAGCCGAGACCTGATATCTGACGGTCAGTATGCCTTTAGTCTTTTGCCTCTAGCCCCGAGCCCCGAGCCTGCCAAAGGCCGACATCCGCGCCCATCCGCGAACAGATCAGCGATCACTCTAAAACCTCTTACTTCTGCCCGCAGAGCTCTTTCTTTTTAAGCTTGATCTTCGATACGCACCTTTCGAAGTCCGCGAAGGTGAGAGAGCTGTACTTTTCGGCTTTGCGCGCTTCCTGTCCCAGTTTCGGCCAGTTGTCGCAGAATATTTCCGTTTCCGGGGCGCGGAGCTTTAAATTGCCGCCCAGTCCGAGCCTTTTAGAGAGCCATCCGCGCGAGAAAAGGAAGGCGACACCTATCGGGACAAGTTCCATCGCGAAGATAAGCGCTAACAGGCCGTGTTCCGCGACGCCGTACCACAGTATAAGTTCTTCGGCTCTGCAGGTGCCAGCATTGAACAGATCGATCATTTTTTCTCCTCTTTGTTGTTCCTTCTATTCAAACTTCGTTAAGAGTCTACCGGTATTCTGTTTAAGTATTTTGACGGAAAAGTGAAATTCAGGTGAAATAGCTTTTTCAGGATATCGGGAACAGGGCGCTCTTAACCCGGAGCTCGCAGGCCATAGGTGCCCTATTGAAAGTTTCCGTGTGCCGTGTACCCGGTACCGGGTACGCGCATGGCGCAGGGGTCCTCTCCAGGTCTTATTAAGTGTCAAAGTGTCATCGCTCGGCTTCCCCTCGCTTGTGTCACAGTATCAGAGTACCAGAGCACCAGTGCGCCGGCGTACCAGTGGCCGCGCGCCGCGAGTTTCCGAACGAGCCACACGCGAGTTCGGGTGTCTGAGCGCCGGAACACCTTTCACGGACGAGGTCCTTCCGCCGCTATTCTGACACATGAGCGCTCAGCACCGATCCGGAAACGATCCCTTAGCTGATAGCCGAGACCTGATATCTGACGGTCGGTATGCCATGCGCCTTTAGCCTTTTGCCCTTTGCCTTTCGCCCGCCGAAGGCGGCGATCCGTGGCCTGAAGATCAGATCTAGATCTAGACTGAGACTCAGCAAGCCCTTGGCTTGTAAAGATCTTTCTCAATCTCGATCTGAATCTAATCTTTCATTAACAACATACTTTCTTTGATACTTGTTGGAAGATCGACACTCTGCCGCTTTAACGGCGGCTACAACCTAAGATCCGAGCTATGAGCTGATACGCGCCTCCAGCCCGGCGAAGCCCGAAACCTGGCGCCCGAAACCGGATATATGATATAATGCGTGTGCCGTTGATCTCTTGTTTTTTTAACAGCTATATCAAGGAATGCAAATGCCCCATCTATTTAAAAGGCCGGATCCGTCAGGAAGCTTAAAAGGTTACGCCGCGGTGCCCGCGATGGACATCGGGGCCACGCATTTACGGATAGCCTTTGTGCTGCGCCATGTGAGGACAGGGGAGTTCTGCGGGGACGCGCGAAAGACCGTCCTGTGGGAGATGAAGATACCCGTGGAGGAAGTGCGTGAACTTCAGGCCGGGCCGGTCGAGAGCATGCTGGCCTTTATCTGCGGATCTGTCCGGAGCGGAGGGATGCGGGCCGCCGAGCAGGCGGGGGTCCCTGTCGTAAAACATGCAGGCGTAGGCGCTTTAGGCGGTTATTACTCCGACGGAAGTATGCACCCGGGCACATGCCCGAAAAGGAAAGACCTCGAGGGGGTTAACCTTGCCGGCGAAATAGCCAAAGGCCTGGGAGAGGGCTGGCGGGTTACCGTGAATAACGACGGCATGGTCCAGGCGCTCATAACATCGGAAATGCTGCTTAACTCCCCCGTGAGACAGCGTATACCGGAAGAGGCGCTCAGCGCCGGGAAGATCATGGTAATAGCCCCGGGAACCTCCATCGGCGGGGGAGGGGTGTTCATCGAAAAAAACGGTTTCAAGGTCCGCCCGATGCCCGGCCCCCATCAGATATGGGATATACCGATCAGGAAGATCGGTAAGGGTGAGGAGTTCCTCGCACGGACGGAAGACGATGACCATCCTTCCCTGAAAAAGGCCAGGCGGGAAGGCTCTTTTTTAAGCCTGGATATAGGCGGCACATACATGGACGCCAGAGCCCGGGAACTGGGTTTTCCGAACGCGAAGGAGATGGGGGACGCTCTTTCCGGGAACATGGAGCAAGCCATGAGGCATAAGGCGGAGGGGCTTTACCGCCGGACGGGCAGGGACCTGGCGCTGACGATCGAAAAGATGTACCTGGGCAAGGCGGAAAAGGCCGTTGTGAACGGTCCGAAAGAGGCAGGTGAGTTCCGGGAGTCCACTAAGGGGACACGGATATATGTGCTCGGGGGCTGGCTTACGGCTAATGATATTGTGAAAGGTACGGTCATGAAAGCTGTCCTGGAAGAACTGAAGAATAAAGGAATAGAAGGCATTTGTGTCATTCCGCAGGACGAGGTGCCCGGACTGGAGAGCGCCTCGCCGAGAGCGGGGGTGCTGGGGGCTTCCCTTCTCGTGCCGGAAAAAGAGCTCAGGGCGAAGGAGCAAGATCCGTACGGCCGGAGGACGCCGGACGCGGAGATATCCCTAGGCGTCATAAAAGAGATACTGAAAAATGATGACACCTCGATCAAAGCGGCCGATGAGGTGGAAAAGGCGCTCGCGGCTATCGCTCAAAACTCCCCTGCCGGACCGGACGGGATACCTTCTTTGTTCTCGATGGCCGGAAAAGAGTTCTCCCCGGAAGAGACCGCCCGTTTAAGCCGTGTTGCTTTCCGGATCTTCACCGGGATGTCTGAGGCCGAATACTCTGTCAGATCCCCGGGGCAGCGCCAAGAAGGAGCGCCCCGGGAAATTGAGCGGGCCCGGGTCCTTACGCTTACCGTGAACCCCGGACTCGATCTCGAAGCGGACTGTATGGTCCGTTTCGGGGCGAAAAGCGCTTCATCCGGGAAGGGGTACAGGCTCGACCCGGGGGGCAAGGGTTTCAATGTATCGGTGGGGCTGGCTGAATGGGGCGTGGATTCGGTGCCTCTGGGATTTCTGGGAGGGCCTTCCGGTGATATGATCAAGGGCCTTCTGGCCGAAAAAGGTATACGGACGGAATTCATCACGGGGATAAAGGGCGCCACGAGGATAAATCCCACCGTGCATTCCGGCGGCAGGGGGCTGGTGCATCTCGAGAACCCCGGCCCCGGAATATCTGTCGGGGAGAAACAACGCCTTGAGGAAAGCCTTGACCTCTTTCTGGGAAAAGCGGATATACTTCTGCTGGCCGGTACTCTCCCGGACGGGCTCGATAAGGATTTTTACGCTGTATGGATAACGGAAGCCGGGAGGAGAGGCTGCAGGGTATATATCGATACCAGGGACCCGGAGGTCCTCGAGCGCGCGGTCGGGGCGGGTCCGCATTACCTGGGCATAAACATAAGGGAGTTCGCCGATTACCTGGGCGAAGATGCGGAAGAGATCGTAAGCTCCGAGGAAAAGATAGCGGACGGCGGGCTGTCCCTGGTCGAAAAAGGCATAGAAAGGGTGGTTATAAGCAGGGGCGCAAAAGGCATAATAATGTGCGCCGGAGGCGGCGCGTGGCGGGCCTTTCCCCCGAAGATCGAAGAGGTCTGCCCCGTAGGAGCGGGGGATACGGTTAACACGGCCTTCATTTACGGCGACCTTAAGGACATGCCGGCTTTGGAAACCCTGAAACTGGCTGCCGCGGCGTCGGCGGTCACGGCGACCAGGGCCGGAACGGGCCTCGCCGGCCTTGAGGAGTCGCTCGGGAAAATGTCGCAGGTGGACCTGAGCCGGATAAGATGAGTGCCGCGGGATGCGGCGCATAAAAGCCTTGAGCAAAATATATTGTTATTTCCGCCTTCGAATGGTAAACTAATACCTCTAATAATTGATCGTGAGAGGGGCCCGTCCGAGCATGCTCCGGCGCGGCCTGTTTATAGCGAAGAAAGCATTTATATCCTTACGGGGGCGAAAGGAGCGCCCCTATCATGAAAAAAAAGATATTGTTCGTATCCGATTTCGATAAAACCCTTTCAACCGGAGATGTCGGTTATATCCTCAGCGCCAAGCTGGGGATATCGGCCGAGCGTTTCGAGGAAAAAATAGCCGATATACAGCGCAGGAACATAGTACAGCTGGGGGGAGAGCTCGCTCACCTTATCAGCCGTGACAAGGATTACGCCGGCAGGGTGACCAGGGACCTTCTCTACGAGGTCGGATCGGAAATAGAGCTCAAGAAGGGAGTGCCCGAACTCATTTCCATACTTTCCCAGGGCATCGACGATTATCATTTCAGCCCTTACATAGTTTCCGCGGCTCCCAAAGAGTGCGTGGAAAAAGCGGTCGAGAAGATCTTTCCCGTCGAGAACATCTACGGCACGACCTTTTTGTACGAGGGCGATGTCGTATGTGATGTCGAGAGGACAAACGCCGGCCACGCCAAGGTGTCCACAATAGATATGCTCAAACTGAAGGAGAATGTCACAAGGAACGCTATAATCTATGTGGGAGACGGTTCGAGCGATGTCCATGTGATGCTGCACCTGCTTTCGTACAACGGTTACACCATAACGGTCTCTCCGGCTCCTTACATGGGTCACATATGCCGGAGGAGCGTGATATCCGATAATGTGCTTTCCATACTGGTCCCCATACTGGTGGACCTCCTGAAATACGACCAGGACAGGGTCAGGACATTTTTCGAGGACAGGGGACATCCCATTCTTGAATGGAACAGGGCCGATACGGAGTGGCTGGATATCGCATGAGGGAACGAGCTTCCGAAGTCCTGCCGGCAGGAGCCTCTAGTTTTGATCTTCCGGGTGCCGGTACGGCGGAGGGGGGAGGATATATAGAGCTTTGCTCATCGACCGGGCAACAGGTAAGTCAGCTTTACAGTATAAGGGAAAAGGAGGAAACACAGTGCAGGAAACAAAAGTCGTTAACGGGAAGAAACCCTTGCGTGACCGTCTCCCGATCATCACCAAGCTGTCCTACAGCCTTGGTACGGCTGTTGATATGTGGGGTTTATGGTTATATCCGGCAGTCGCTTTCGCGGTCTTCAACATTTACCTGGGAGTTGAGCCCTGGCTTGTGGGGCTCGCCCTTACGCTGATACGCGTCTGGGACGCCATCGTCGACCCTATCATGGGCTGGCTGTCCGATAATGTCCGCACCCGTTACGGTCGAAGGAGACCTTTCATCCTTTTCGCGGGTATACTCAGCGGGCTGGGTCTTCCCGTGCTTTTTCTGGTGTCCCCGTCCTGGGCCAATATAGAATTCCTGGGAGTTTCGGTCGTATTCTGGTACATGATCTTTTCCACCATGTTCTACATTCCCATAATCAGCGCCTTTACCGTGCCATATTACAGCCTCGGAGCGGAAATGTCCCCCGATTACGAGGAAAGGACCTCGATAATGTCCTACCGGAGCATGGCGCAGAAGGTATCGGAACTTGGTAACTTTTACGCTTTGCGCTTCACCAACCTTGCCTGGTTCCTTATACCGGGAAAAGAGGGGCAGAAGAACACCCTTCTGGGCATGCAGGTCTATACTTCCATACTCGGCGTGATCATGGCGATCTTTGCCATCATCATCTTTTTCAGGGTCAAGGAGCGCTATTACGAGAAGGTGGTCGTTAATGTAAGAGAGCGTATATCCATACTGAGTTCTTTCGGCGAGACTCTCAGGGTCGTGCCTTTCCGCAAGATGATGATAATGGGGGGGGCTTTTACGCTCAGCACCAGTATGGTAGGTTCGCTGGGATATTACGCCACGGTATTCTATGTATCCGGAGGCGATAAGATCATGGGTGATAACTGGCAGTTCTGGATGGGTGTGGCGTTCATGGTGGGCGGCCTTATAGGTGTGCCGCTGCACGCCAATCTCGCTCATAAAATAGGGAAAAGAAGGGCGGCTGTCGTGGCCTGCTGTATAGGAATATGCGGTTACGGCGGGTCCTGGTTCCTGTATACTCCGCATATAAAGTGGCTTCAGACGACGGCCTCTGCCCTCATGGGCATGGCCGCGGCGTCGCTGTGGATGCTTCACAGCTCCATAGGAGCGGATATCATAGATTTCGACGAGCTCAAGACCAAGGAGAGAAGGGAGGGGTCTTTTACTTCCTGCGCTTCCTACATACTTAAGCTCGGCAACTCCCTGGGGTACTACATATCGGGGCTCATACTGACCTGGGCCGGTTTTACCTGGTCGGTCAAGGTTCAGGCGCCCGAGACCATCTTCTGGATTCGTTTCAGCCTGGCGTCATTACCGGTACTGGGCCTTCTCGTAGCGATATTCTTTGTTCTCAGCGTGCGCCTGACGAAGGAGAGGTCACAGGAGATACGGGAGGAGCTGGAAGCAAGAAGAGGTACCGTGTAAATTCCTGTAACATAGATAAGCAGCACTCAAAAAGGCCGGCCTTTTGGCCGGCTTTTTTCTTGATTCCGAAAGCAACTTTTGCGCAAATCGCGTTATCTGAAAGATCTTAATCCTTAATTGCCCATAGGAACAGCCCCTTGATGATAGAGTAGAAGAAGGTCAGTAAAAAGGGGCTTTAGGCAGTTATTTTACATTCTGAGAATGTACTATAATGTTATTGTACGATAAATAACTACAATTCCCGGGAAAATAATTCTGGAGGGTGATCCATGGATAGAAGCGTAAAGATCCTGTTCGCCGGCGGGAACGAGGAGCTCTTTTCACGCATCAGCGAACAATTGAGGAAAGACGGTATGAAACTGGCCGAAAAGGAAGCCGGTACCCTGAAAGAGCTTGAGACGGCCTTAAGGGAAGAGGGGTGGGACGCGGTGATCCCGGTGCACGGGACTTCGTCCCCTGACACGGAAAGCGTGATCAATACGGCCCACGAAGTTGATCCCGATCTGCCGGTAGTAGTGGTTTCCGCGATAGGAGG
This sequence comes from Candidatus Omnitrophota bacterium, assembly GCA_014728075.1. Taxonomy (GTDB): domain Bacteria; phylum Omnitrophota; class Gorgyraeia; order Tantalellales; family Tantalellaceae; genus WJMG01. Next base: position 23,250 of record WJMG01000085.1, read on the forward strand.
CGGCCGTATAGCCACGGGCCTGATGAGGGCCGGGGCCAATGATTTTATATCGGAAGGGGACTTCGGCCGGCTATCCGTCAACCTGGAAAGAGAGATAAGGGACGCTAATTTCAGAAGGGAGAGACGGCAGGCCGAGAAGAAGGTCGTACATCTCAATAAGATACTTAAAGCCATCCGCAGCATAAATCATCTGGTTAAAAAAGACCTCGAGCTGGACGAACTTCTCGATAAGATATGCGGGTATCTCACCGAGAACAGGGAGTATTCCGGTGTGTGGGTATATGTGCGCGGCGAAAACGGTGAGATGAAGACCCTGTCCTGCGGAGGGGGTATTTCGGGAAAAGAGGAGGTCCTGGAGAAAAAGTTGAAAAACGGGGAGTTTCTTAAGTGCCGGCTGGAGCTCTCGAACAATAACGGCTTTTTCTTTTCCGACGGCTCGCCGGGCGCATGCGGCGATTGCGAGATGGAAAATGCTCTTGCGGAAAAAGGCGTTTTCGCGGGGGAATTGAGGTGTGGCGAGCGCGCTTTCGGCATGGTAGTGATCAGACTTGACCGCGCTCTCGTCGGAAGCGAGAACGAACGGGCTCTTTTCGTAGAGCTCGTGGAGGACATATCGTACGCGTTGTACTCGCACGAGGCCGCGAAGAAAAAAGAGAAGCTTGAGCGGGAAAGGGAGAGGCACATACGCGAGCTGGAGATATTCCAGGAAGCCGCTCTCGGAAGGGAGGAACGGATCCTCGAGCTGAAAAAAGAAGTGAAAAGGCTGAGGGGCGAACGGGACTGAGGATAAATTCAGCGGACTTGGGAGAGTTATGGGCCTGGATTACAAGAAAATATTCTACCGCGCCAACATCGCTATTTTCGTTGCTCTGGCCGAAAACGGAAAGATCGTTGACTGCAACGATGTCGCGGAAGAGCTGGTGGGCCGTAAAAGGCAGGAGATCGTGGGGATGCACCAGACGGGGCTTCATCCTCCCGAACATAAAGAGATATACGCGGGTATCTTTCGGCGGCATGCAAGTCAGATGTCCGGAAAGGACATCGAGGAGGTGGTCCAGGGCAAAGACGGCAGGCGCATTCCCGTTATAGTGAGCGCGCGAACTATGGAGATGAGCGGAACCAATGTGATCGTGGGGGTGTTTAAAGACATAACGGATCGTAAAAAAGCGGAAAAGGATCTTGAGAAAAGCGAGCAAAGGTACAGGGCGATAATAAGAAATATCCCGGGGATGGTCTACCGGGCCAGAAGGGACTGGTCGGTCGAATTCGTTTCCGGGTGCGAAAAGGTCTCTGGATACGGGAGCGAGGAACTTCTCGGCGGAAAGATAAACTGGCTGGACCTTATCCTCCCCCGGGACAGGGAAAAAGCCGCTAGAGAAGGGGCGAAATGCCTGGAGAGCCGGTGCTCTATAGTAC
>WJMG01000086.1 GCA_014728075.1 Candidatus Omnitrophota bacterium
CCACCAGTAAACCGGCCAGCCCGAGCGTAACAAGGCCCAGCAGGATCAGATCCCATCTTTGCATTAATATCCCGGAAACCACAAAAGGCGCAAATGAAAAATAAGACCTTTCCGAAGACGCCTCCGGTTCTTTGCCATCCTCTTCCGGTCCGGGCCCTATAAGCGAGGGACCGCTGATATCGCCCTTTTCCCGAAGCGGTTCATCGACCTTCGCACTGACCCTGACCTTTCCGGCCAGGGCACTTTCCCGGAGGAACAGATGAATAAGGTCACCTTCGCGTTGAAGCGCTTCAAGCTCACTAAGACTGGAGACTACGGTGAACTTTCTGCCTTTATTTTTCCCGGCGAATAACTCAATATCGATCTTAAGCTCACCGTTATCTTGCAGTCGGGGGTTCGAAATTATGTTAAGCAGCCTTTCGCGGCGTTCTTCCCCCGGAACAAGTGACAACCATTCGTCAAGAGAGGCGTTCAATTCCTGAAAAGGAATATGGGGTCTTTTCAAAAGCGTCGAAATTATAAAAGCTATCTCGACACGGACCTGTTCTTCAAAAGAACGGCCGGAGGCTTCTACCATAGGATTGAATATCGACTGCACCTGCAGCTTTTGTGAATGGCCGGTTATTACATTTTCAGCTACGGCCCAGGAATGACTGTTGATAAAGAACAGGCACACTACCCCCAGAGCGAGTATTCTGAAATAACGCGATCTTTTGAATTGTTCAATAAACATAATGGCTTTTCTTGCTATTTATTTAATTAACTTAATGTATTATATTATACCGCATCTGTTAAATCAACAAAAAGTTATCTAGGTTTTGTATCCTTAACTTATTATCGTTATATCATTACTACTATGTAGGGTAAGCTCACTTCAGGCCCCGCACAGTTCGCCGGGATAAAAGCCTGGGGGCAGTATGCTTATATCCCGGCATTCTATGACGAACTGTACGGTCTATGGAGGCAGGTCATCACTGGGAATCGATTATCTCAGCAATATTGCTTATGAGTCTTTCTTTGAACTTTTTATCCCGCCTTGCCAGGTCAAGCTGCCCCCTGAGGAAACGGGAATAAGTAACTTTACGGGAAGTCCTCTTCTGTATCTCAGCCATGAGCTCTTCCTGGAAATCAAGCATATCCTTTGTGACACGGAAACATATATGCAGGTCTTTATTCATGATCTATCCGGTTCGCTTTAGCCATTTTCCCTGTGCAACTAGAACATTAGACGCAATATAAAATTTACTCCACCTGTGTTACAGATCCGTGAACATACGGAAACGAAGAGGAAAAATCTTAGCTGACCCTCAAACCCGCTTGAGGCAAACGCCACTTTCCAGAAAGGCCCCGGCTTGAACTATACGCGATCCCCGGTCCATTATATCCCCTTACAATAACCGACGATCCCCGCCCTTGATAGTTGAATGAACAAAAAAAACCGGCCGTTCTCAGTGGCCGGTTCGTTTTCCATAATTTATCCGTTTCTCCGGAGCGCATATAAATTATGGAGCGAGCGATGGGATAAACCCTTCTCCAAAGCGTAAGGTTTACCCCGGCGCTCGCCCGTTCATGAGGAGAAAAGTTGATGAAGAACAACTTCTTCGAGCAAGTTTTTGACGAATGAACAAAAAAAACCGGCCGTTCTCAGTGGCCGGTTCGTTTTCCATAATTTATCCGTTTCTCCGGAGCGCATATAAATTATGGAGCGAGCGATGGGAATCGAACCCACGTAGGAAGCTTGGAAGGCTTCTGCACTACCATTGTGCTACGCTCGCCCATGATCTTTAGTGGTAATATACACTTTTTATGTTCAATGTCAAGGACAAACCCGGCGAGACATTACAAATTGATAATAGCCGTTCGGCGAAAGTCATAAAAGCTCAAGATGATATTGCCGGAGACGCCTGTCCAGTTCTTTGGCGCGTCCCACGATCCGGTCCATCTCTTCCCAGAACTCTTTGCCATGGTTCTTTATCCTGGTGTGGACAAGTTCATGAAGAATAACATAGTCCGCAAGTTCCTCAGGGATCCACGCTAGTTTTCTGTTAAGGCTTATGTTATTACGCGGGGAACAGCTCCCCCACCTGGCCTTCTGGTCCCTGACGGTTATCTTTTCAATAAAAAACCCGTATTTTTCGGCAAGGCAGGCCGCCCTCGCTATGATCCACTCGGCAGCTTTTCCCCTGTCTCCCTCAAAAGGTATATCCGGCTCATAATAATTCCGTCTGCGCCATGCGGCCATCTCCCTGCACCTGGAGACCACCCAGTCCTTTTTGGACCGAAGCGCATTTTCGGCATCCCGATAAGGGACCCAGAGAGGTAATGTAACCTTTACCTCTCCCGAAGAAGAAACATGTATGTTTATATTTCTGGACCTTCTGTATTTCCTGAAAACAACCGGACCTATTCCATGCACCAGCTTTTTCATATGCGCACTTCATTCTCTCTTTTCAGCAGACCTTGCGACCTTACGGAACACCATCATGCGGTTCAAATTAGCGAACATATTGAGCGCCAGGCAAATAAAGCCCGGGACAAGCAGCCACCAGTCCCCCATAACACCAAACACCAGGAGGATGACAAAGGAAAAAAGCGATATGACCTGTATCCTCCACCAGAAACTGTACTCCCTGGAATATTTACTGAGACGCGGGAGGTCGCACTCCAATGTCCGTTTAAGTTTATCCTGAGCGCCCTTCTGCATCAATCCCTCTCAAGTTCGCTTGTCCGGCCGCTGTCGCTTTCATACACATCAACCGGACCTTCTCCCTCGTAAGGCTCGTTGACAACGCCTCTATGGTAAGAACCGTCTTCCTCATCAAAGTAATCCAGCTCACCTTCACTGCCCAGACCATCCCGGCTTCCCTGGATATCCACCTCTTCCCCGGTCGAGGAATCATACCCCTCAAAAGCGGATACCGGGAAGCAAAGCATCAAAAGCGCTAAAAATACCGCAACTATCTTCATCACATCCTCCTCTCAGGTTCATTCCGCCTCTACCGCCGCCCTCGGGCCTATTTCCTTGAATATCACGGGCCTACCGGTCCCGGGTCTCCAGGATCCCACAGAATCGCTCCATTTCCATAAACCCGCTTTTATCGCATGCAGATCCGGAGCTTTTTCCTCTGCGATCACATAGTTCATATTTATTCCGATGTAATCTATATTTTCCCAGCTATCTATCATATCGTAAGTTTCAAGCCCGGCCGCGTAAACCAGTTCTCCTCTGTATTTACGCCTGACACTTTCTATTATATTTTTCCACTTATCGCTTCTTTCCTGGGTAAAGGAAAGGCCGTCACCGACGGAAAACATCTCGACACGGTACTTTCGTGCCTTTCCCGCGTAATACAGGATAAAATCACGGTATTCGTCAAACCACCTGCTCCATTCCTCCTCCGTGGTAAAACCTATATCCCCGCGTCCGTAAAGGCCATCCTCATTGTCTACGACCTTAAGCTTGGGAACAAGTAAGACCTTAAGCCCGAGCCCGTGCACCCGGCGGACCGAATCTTTGAGCTTTTTTTCGGATACTCTCAACGCCTGATCGAACTGCTTTTCGCCGCCGCGGTCCGAAAATCCCAAGGGCAGCAGAACTATCTCCGGGGAATTGACCGACAGCTGATAACCCGTGACATCTATCTGCACATATTCGATATCGGATCTTTTCTTCAACTCCTTCAGGGTCTTTCCGAAACCCGGGTCCGAAATGGAATCGACAGGCCATTTCGCGCAGACCGTTCCTTTATCAAACGCGGAAGGAAGCTGCCACGGCTTTACTCCGGAGCAGGAAGAAAGCAGGATTACGGCCGCCACACAGATCGCCCCCCGCAAAAGCCTTTTAACTCCCATCAATCCCTCTCTCTCCGTTCTCTGCTATCATCGTCACCGCCGCCCCTTCCCGGAATGACGGGCATCGTACCGGGATCTACCGCGCGGTTAAGACGCGAGGAAACATCGTCCCGTTCAAGTCTGTCCGAAAGGGACTTCATTCTCTGCGCGTCCTTTTTAGAGAACTTCTCCACAGGACCCATGTCTTCGGAAGGACCCAGCGCGCCGGAGGCGAGTCTCGCTTCTTCCAGCAGCGCCCGCATCCTGTCGGGAGGTATGGTTTTCTCTTCGCCCGGAGAATCGTTAAGACGGATATTCCGGTAATGCCCTTTCCTTATTATGTATTCCCGGGCCATCGGAGTTCCTTCAGGACCGATACCGCTGCAAAAAACCTCTCCCTCGAACACAAACACAGCCGTCTCGTGACCGTCAGTCTCGGTTTCCCATCCGGTGCCCCTGGCACCGCAAACAGCACATGGCGTTCTTACGGTAAAACCGCTCTTCCTGTTCTCGGCCTCTCTCAATAAGGCGAAGATCTTACCCTCGACAAGCTCGATATCGCCCGCCCGGCTGAAATGCAGAACAGCGCTGCTGTCCTGCCTGAGATTAACTATATTCTGATCATCCATCCCAAGGGTAATGAAAGAGGCCTTGCCGGTCCGGATATTAGTCCCTTTGGTCAGGACCATTCCCGGTTCGCAACCGGAGGTCTCCCGTCCCGGAGGCGTCAACTCCACCTCACCTCCGCAGGATATCACTCTCGCGCTCGAGGCTTCCGCCGGGGAACCCTCCGCGGACAGGAAGAACAGCAAAACGATCACCGTAAAATATACGCGATTTTTTCTCATGTCCGTTCCGATAAACAGATCGACCTCATCGGGGTTAAGGCTCAGGTTTTAAGGATCAAAGAAAAAAAGGGGGAGAAACTTATGTTCCTCCCCCTTAATGAACGAAAAGCGTCAACTCCGCTTTTTTTTATTCAGCATGGATTTATACACATCATCCTGTTCTTTCCATGAAAGGTCTGTATCTTCTCCGCTGCCCGCCGGGTTATTTGCCGCAGGATCCTCGCCCCTCAAGGCTAGAATGTTTTCAAGGCGTTCCAGCTTGGTTTTAAGCTCCTTTATTTCCGTTTCGCGGGCTTCCCTCATTTCAGCTTCATGCGCGGCCCTTATTTCGGCTTCTAGAACGGCCTTGGCTTTCCGCTCTTCCTCTTCCTGCCGCAGCATCCTGTCCCTTGACTCTCTTTCCCTTTCTTCCTCTACGGCTCTCATCTCCGCTTCCAGAGTTGCCTTGTATTCCGCCTTCCGGACCGCCCTGTCGATCTCCGACCTTAAGACCCTCTCCTGGGCCGCTATTATCCTCCACCTTTCCTGTTCGGCTTCTTCTCGTTTATGAGAGATCACGGAGAAAAACACTACAAGGAACGCCGCCCACACACCAAGGAGGATTATACTCGCGGTCAGAAATTTCGTAGAGACAAGAAGTGAAACGGAAAGTACGGCTATAGTAGCGAAAAATAAAGTTCTTTTCATGTCGAAAACGCTCCCTGTCGCAAAAAATTATACATTCTTATACGGAAAATAATTATACCAGCAGTTAGGCTTCCTGCCAACAAAAGAATTCGGCCTTAAAATCTTTCCGGAAAACAACACGGGAACATTATATCCTGTGTCCGTTCATAATAATGGTCTCTGCCGCGTTAAGGAGTTTTTCGTTATTCATTATTTCAAGTATTTCTTCCTTTATTTCAAAGAACGCGTCTACTATCCTGGGGTCGAAGTGGGTCCCCCTGCCCTGCCAGATGATCTCGAAAGCAGCCTCCACGGAAAAGGCTTCCTTGTAAGGGCGCGTGGAAGTTACCGCGTCAAAAACATCAGCGATAGCCGTTATCCTTCCGGCAAGGTCTATTTCCTCACCTTTGAGGCCGTTCGGGTACCCCGATCCATCCCACCGCTCATGGTGTGTCAGGGCAATGTTCCTGGCAAGGTCTATGAACTCGGCTTCGGAATCCTGAAGCATACGGGCGCCTATCAAAGTGTGTTTTTTCATTACCTCCCATTCATAGGGGGTCAACTTTCCCGGTTTTAGGAGTATCGTATCCGATATTCCTATCTTTCCCACATCGTGCATAAGTGAAGCGTAAAGAATGGCTTCCACATATTTCTTGTCCAGCCCCAGTTTTCTGGCTATCGCAGCAGTATAATGGCTCATGCGCAGCAGATGTTTTCCGGTATCACCGTCTCTGTATTCCGCGGCCAGAGATAAACGGTATATCGTTTCAAGCGAGGCCTTCTTCAGCCTGTTAACGGTTTCCTTGAGCTCCTGGGTCTTTAGTTCCACCTCGTTCTCAAGTTTCTTTTCGTACTCCATGGATTTTCGCAAAAGGATGTTCTGGGCTTTTTCACGGGCCTGTGTTTCTTTAATAAGGAGATCTCTGGAGACCGTCAGCTTGTTAAGATCACCGGCCATTTTATTGAACTCCTCGCCTAGCTTACCTATCTCGTCAGAAGCTTTGAAGACCACGCGCGACTCAAGATCGCCTTTTCCAAGGCGCTTGATGGCATCAAGAAGGTTGTGAAGGTTCCTTATCGGAATATCCGCCAGCAGGTAGAACAAAAGCACAAGAACGAGCAAGGCAAGAATGGACATCCCGGCGACGATCAATCGCACTCTGCTTATTTCCTGCCGGATGTTCTTTAAGGAAAAGATAAGCGCACTGTAACCTATCAGTTCCTTCTTATCGGGAGGGGCGTCACTTATAAGACCGAACCTGGAAGCGTCCTTTATCTGATCGGTGTAGATCGGCTGGATTATGACCTCGTTATCGTCCTCCAGTTCCCTGCTCAGGTAAGGTTTGTCCTCGGAAAAACCATCCCTTTTCTCGGACAGTATCTCATTCAAAAGCCCGAAATACTTTTGAGGCAGTCCTACATAGTTACCCGCAATGATATTGCCCCCGGAATCGAAAAGTATGGCGAAAAGAACATCCGGTTCTTTGGTAACACCGTA
>WJMG01000087.1 GCA_014728075.1 Candidatus Omnitrophota bacterium
CCTCTATTCCCGTTCCCCCAGATACCGATTAACTCTCCGCATTACCACTATCGTTCTCATAAACTTCCGCCTCGGGTCAGGAGTCCGCGGAACAACGAATTTAGGGGGCTTGGGGGACATAACTCCCCCCGGGTTATTTTTTTATTGCGGCGAAGTTTCTTCCGCAAGGACGATAAAGATGTGCCGCCGCGAGTTTGCGAACGAGCCACACGCGAGTTCGGGTGTTTGAGCGCCGGGATATTTTTGTCGGACGAGGGCATCCCACCGCTATTCTGCCACATGGGTGCACGGCACCGATCCGGAGACGATTTCCTTAGCTGATATCTGAGACCTGATATCTGAACGCTGAAGGCGGAAAGCGGCCATTGTTCAGGAGGCACGCGAGCTTCCCGCCCCGCGGCAGCAAATAATGGATGTTTGCGGGGAAAATGTATTTTCGCAAGGAAACAGCCATTATTTGCAGGTGAAATCCGTCCGCTTTGAAAACTATTGAAGAATTTCACTCACCATTATTTAAGGGCAAAAAAGGGCAGCCTCCATGGAAGCTGCCCTTAAATAATGGTGCCGCGGGGCGGAATCGAACCACCGACACAGGGATTTTCCTTGCGCTTTGCCTGCGGCAAATGCTCAGGGCTCCTTCGCCGGAACAAAGTTCCGGCTCGGTGTCAGTCCCCGACAGTCGCAGGGGACTTCAAATCCTTCAACATATCTTGCCGCCCACGGGGCGGACAATTTATACGAGTATAGCGAGTATAAATTGCCCGACACGAAGCACAGGCTGTTTTTTAACGAGAATAATGAAGTTTACTTCGATTCTGCGAGGAGAAAAACAGCCCTGCAAACGGAACGGTTGCAGGACATTATTAGGCACAAAAAAGGCACCCCCCGAAGGAGGTGCCTAATAATGGTGCCGCGGGGCGGAATCGAACCACCGACACAGGGATTTTCAGTCCCCTGCTCTACCGGCTGAGCTACCGCGGCACACAAAAAAAATATGTCAGATCGGGGACTGGCCCCTTCGGCTGCGCCTCGGTGTCAGCCCCTGCTTCAAAGAGATCTGTGATCTCTTTGTCTGTAATTCTCGCTTTGCTTCGAATTCCAGCTACCGGCTGAGCTGCCGCGGCACAAAAGTATATAATTTATGCCGAATAAAGTAACATATAACACAATTCAAGTCAAATAATTTCCAACTAAACCTCTAGCTGGACCTGAACCTGCGAAAAGTTGATAAGATCACCTTTTTGCTTATATCTCATCCAGCCGCGTATTCAGTTTTACGCGGTCCGAACGGTCCCGGAACCAGTTTTCAAGGGCTATAAGCTGTTTTCTTTTAAGCAGCTGCTCCCTTATGTCCTCCTTTTTGTCCGCCAGACCCTGCTTGTCGGGAAGGTCGATCTTGTCCACCCTTACCAGGATCACGCCTTTTTGAAGGTTTATCGGGTCCAGGATGCCGGGTTCTTTGTTCTTGACCGCGGCCATGACTATTTCAGTTGAAGGGCCTATGTTCTCGATATAGTCGGAGATGGTGATGTCTTCTTCTTTTTTCACGGACTTGTTCATTTCAGCCGCGGCTTCTTCGAGTGTGGCGCCGGTGTCGGTTATCCGGGAATACATTTTCGCGGCCGCTTCCTGGGCCAGGAGGAGCCGCTTTCTTTCCGACAGGAAATTCTTGACGGCGGTCTTGACCTCTTCGAATTCAAGAGGACGGGGCGGAATGCTTTCGATCTTATGGATAACAAAAGCTGATCCCTTATCCCCGCCGGACGAAAAGAGGGGAGTGCTTACAGCGCCTTCTTCCAGGGACAGGGCGGTAACATTGAACTGTTCGAAAAAGGGAACACCCGGCACAACTTCTTCTTCCGAAAAAGGTTGCGTCCTTTTGACCTCCAGATCCCGGCTTTCCGCCGTCTGCCGGAAACTTTCCGGGGACGAGGCCAGTTCGGGATATAAAGTTTCAAGGGTCCCTACGGCTTTCTGCTTTTCCGAAGCGTTCTTGTAGGGGAGCTCAATGTAATCCACTACGGCTTTCGGGGCCGTCATGAACCTGTTCTTTTTAAAATATTCTTTCGCTTCTTCGTCGGTCACGGAAGTGGCTTCGGTGAAGGATGCCGGTTCAAGCATAACATAAGAAAGATCGACCTCGCTGTTGGAGGTGGAATAATACTCCGCGATCTCCTCTTCGGTAACATACACATTTTTCAGTATCGCCCTTCTCAAAGCCCTTACCATCAGGTTCTGGCGCACGAGTTCCTCGAATAGGCGGGGCTCGATCGAAAGGTTGTTCGTAAGAATGTACTCGTAAACTTTCCGGTCAAAAGTACCGTTCCTCTGGAAAAGGGGGTGGGTGGCTATAAAGGACATGACATCGTTATTCGTTATCTTTACACCCGCTTTTTCGGCGGCGTCCAGAAAAACGAGCCTTTCCCAGGCCATCCAGTTCATCATGCCGCGGTTCTGCAGTATTGCGTTCATTGCTTCCCGGTCCCCGAACTGAGTGAACAGTACCTGCGCCTTGATCCCCTGAAGACTTTTTGAGAATTCGTCAGCCGTGATCTTTTGGCCGCTTATGGTGCCTATGGGGGCGGGCCTTTGTGAAAGGTTTCCCACGCCCCATAAAACGAAAGCGGGAATTATCAGTATCAGAATACCTATGAGGACCCTTCTGGCCACTTTCTTGCTTCTCAGAACTGTCATTACCATGATATTTTTTCCTTTCGTTAATCTTCCTTTAAGGATATCTACAAGCCGGCTCCCGGCTCCGATCTCGGGGAAGATGAAACTGATCCGACCCCTTTGTCCTTAGTCACCCATTTTACCTATCTTCGCTTGAATAGACAAGATATTTATAGAGGAGCTCAGCCGTGCAGGGCTGAAATGGAGGCTCTTTCGATCGCCAGTACGCGCAGGAAAGCTTCTTTAAGGTCCGCTCCGATCGCTACCGGACCATGCTTTTTGAGCAGTACGGCCCTGGCGCCTTCTGAAATTTTTTCGGCGACAGCGTCTCCGAGTTCTTTTGAGCCGGGTTCTATGTATTCGAGCACGGGCACCGATCCGCCTGTAAGGCATTCAAATTCGTAGGAGATATTTCTAAGTTCTTTGAATTTATCGGCCGCGGCTATAGAGTAAGGGGAATGTGTGTGCGCTACGGCGTTTATCTTATCGGAGAGCGAATAGCATGCCGCGTGCAATAAAGCCTCCGAGCTTAAAAGCCGGTTAGCCGAGGGATCAAGGCCGGAAAGATCCGTTTCCACATAACTTCCCGGCATTCCGTGGGACATGTCGGCGCCTTTTTTCTTTATAAGCACCCGGTCCTTTTCCCGAACGCTCAGATTCCCCCCGGCGCCGATCACCAGGCCGTGTTTATGAAGTTGTTTTCCGTAATGCACAATTCCGGTCTTATCTATCATGAAAGGCTCCTCTAAGGCGAAAGGCGGAAAGAACCGGGGTTTTTCCCGACGGACCCCGGATATATAGAACAGTCTAGCATAGCAATACTTTATTAGCAACAGGGGAATAGGCGGACCCGAAGAGCTCGATAAGGCCCCGGGAGTTTTGTGCGGAAAAAACTTGGTCCTTGACACTATATATATTATTAATATAAAATTTACACAATTGACATATAAGCATATATATATTATAATCGGAAATCCCTTTGTGCCGGTCAACCGGCGAAAGGGCCCGAACGCGCTCGGGTTTTGTGCCGGCGTGGAAAGACTTGGAACAGGAAGAGGTTATTATGAACGATAATGTGTTAAAACTGGGAATACCGAAAGGAAGCCTGCAGGAGTCCACCGTAAGGATCTTCGCGAAAGCCGGATATAAAATAAGGGTATCTTCCCGGTCTTATTTTCCCAGCATAGACGACCCCGAAATAGAGCCTGTGCTTTTCAGGGCACAGGAAATGTCAAGATATGTGGAAGACGGCATAATCGATTGCGGGATAACGGGTAACGACTGGATCGAAGAGAACTCGTCCGTGGTCGAAAGGATCGCGGAACTGGTTTACGCGAAAGCGAGCATGAAACCTGTACGGTGGGTTTTGGCGGTCCCTTCTTCCTCCGGGGTGAAGTCCGTTAAGGACCTCCAGGGCAAACGGGTCGCTACGGAGCTGGTGGAAGTTACCCGTAAGTACCTTAAGGAGCAGGGCGTTACCGCCGAGGTTGAATTCAGCTGGGGCGCTACCGAAGTGAAGCCCCGGATGGGCATAGACGCGATAGTGGAGGTTACCGAGACAGGCTCCAGTCTGAGGGCCAACGACCTCAGGATAGTGGAAGAGATCTGCCAGTCAACCACCCAGCTTATATCGAACAAGGATTCCTGGAAGGACCCCTGGAAAAGGGAAAAAATGGAAAAGCTTTCAATGCTGCTTCAGGGGGCCATTCTGGCGGAGAATAAAGTCGGCCTGAAGATGAATTCGAGGCAGGAGGATGTGGAAAAGATCATGGCCATCCTGCCTGCCATGAAGAAACCCACGGTCTCCAAACTTTTCGGGGAAGAGTGGGTTGACATAGATACGGTCATAGATGAAACCGATGTCAGAAAGCTGATCCCGCAGCTTAAGGCCGCGGGAGCCGAAGGAATAATAGAATATCCGCTTAACAAGGTTATTTATTAACCGGTATCCGGAAGGACGGACGCGAAAAGACCGAAGGAGGTGAAAACGGGATATGCCCTGCGGAAAGAAAAGGAAGATGAAAAAAGTCAAAAGGCACAAGAGAAAAAAGCGCATGAGAAGAGACCGTCACAAGAAGAGGAAGGTGTAGTTTGTTCCGGAACTGTGTATTTATCTTTATCGTTTGTTTATGCGCTGTTTTTTCCGGAGGGGAGAACGGAAGCCTGTCTTTCGCCGCCGAAACGGCCGGTGAACAGATAGACAGATCCCGTTTTGACGATCCGGCTATACAGGCCTTATCGGGAACCCTGGCCCATTACATAATGGGCATGATATATGACGATTTTGGCGAAACTCCCTCGGCGATAGCCGAATATGAGAAAGCGCTGGAGTTCGATGGCGAGCCTCCCGAGATATATATAAAGCTCGGGGCCGACCTTCTGCTGATGGGTGATATGGCCAGGGCTTCGGAGGCGCTCAGAAAAGCGGTCGAACTCGATCCGTCCAATACGAAACCGTACATTCTCCTGGCAATAATCTCCACCGCGGAAGGGAATTTCGAGCAGGCTGAGAAATGGTACAACGACGCGTTAAAGTACGATCCCGAGAATGTAAAACTGCTTACTTTCCTTTCGGACCTTTTTGTCATACAGCAGAAGCTGGATAAAGCGGCTGAAATATACGAGAGAATAAGAAAGCTCAAGAAAGACGATCCTTTCGTCCATTTCAATCTCGGGGTCATCTACAGCAAGCTGAACCGCCTGGACAAGGCTGAAGAAAGCCTGCAGAGAGCCATAGATGTGGACAAGGACTACCTGGAAGCCCAGATGGTCCTGGGATACATATATGAGATCGAAGGCAGGGCCAGTGAGGCCATAAGGCAATACGATAAGGTCACGCAGATAGACTCCCTCAACAAGGAAGCGCACATGAGGCTGGGGCGCCTTTACTACCGGTTGGGGGAAAAGGAAGAGGCCATTGCCCAGAACCGTATACTTATGAGGCTGGACATCTATTCCCCCGAGCCGTACCTGAGGAATTTCAGTATCTATGTGTCGGAAAAGAAATACACGGAAGCCGAGAGGGTGCTTAAAGAAGCGCTTAGGAACGGGATATCCAAGGCCGTGATATATGCCAGCCTGGGATATCAGGCCAGCCTTGAGAACGAATACGGGAAAGCCGTTGATTACTACAGGGTCGCTGTCGAAAAAGCGCCCGAGAATGTAACCTATAAATTCTATCTCGGCGCGTCCCTCGACCGTTCGGGCAACAGGCGCGAAGCCGTTGAGGTCCTGGAGGAGATAGTCTCTTCCGGTAAAGAGGCTCCCGCTGAGGCTTATAACTATCTGGGGTATCTCCTTACAGAAGAAGGAAGGGATATAGACAGGGCTATAGAGCTGATCAAGAAAGCGCTGGACATAGATCCCGACAACGGTGCTTATCTCGACAGCCTGGGATGGGCCTATTTTAAAAAGGGCAGGATGGAAGAGGCTCTTTTTTACATCGAGAAAGCGGTTAAGGCGCTTCCGGACGATCCCGTGGTCCGGGAACATCTCGGAGATGTTCATGAGCGGATGGGTCGGCAGCAGGAAGCCGCCGACCAGTGGAAGAAGGCACTGGAACTTGACCCGGGCAACGAGGCATTGCAAAAAAAGCTCAGGCGGGTAGAACAGCGGTAAAAAGCTTAAAAAAGGCCGGGCATTTGCGTCCGCCGGCCGGATAACGGGCACCGCGATCACATAAGAAAGGGAATAAGATATGCAGAAACTGGACGAGACCGGGATGAAAAGGAAATCAATAGCCCTGCGCAGGGATATCCTGACGATGCTTTCCAGGGCGGGCAGCGGCCACACCGGCGGTTCGCTGTCAATAGTCGAGATCCTAGTCGAGCTTTATTACCGCAGGATGAACATAGATCCCAGAGAGCCCTCCAAAAGGGACAGGGACAGGTTCGTTCTCTCCAAGGGGCATGCCTGCCCGGCTTTGTACGCTGTCCTGGCCGACCTCGGGTTTTTCCCCAGGGAAGAGCTCTGGACATTGCGGAAACTGGGGTCCCGGCTTCAGGGACATCCCCAGTACGGCCTTCCGGGGCTCGAGATATCGAGCGGGTCTCTCGGGCAGGGGCTTTCGGTAGCTGTAGGCCTGGCTCTGGCCGACAGGATGGACTCCCTGGATAACAAGGTATATTGCCTTATGGGCGACGGCGAGACCAACGAAGGCCAGATATGGGAGGCCGCGATGACGGCTTCTCATTATTCACTTTCCAGGCTGTACGGGATAGTGGATTTCAATAAGCTTCAGATAGACGGATTTACCTGTGATGTCCAGCATCCGGGCGAGTTCCGTCATAAGTGGGAAAAATTCGGCTGGCATACGGTTGAAGTGGACGGCCACGATTTCCAACAGCTCAGCAAAGGGTTCGACGAGCTCGACGGCGCCTCTGACAGGCCCAAGCTGATGATAGCCCACACCGTTAAAGGCAAAGGGGTCTCTTTCATCGAGAACAAAGCCGGCTGGCACGGTATAGCTCCCAAGGAAAAAGAGCTTGCCAGCGCCCTCGAGGAACTTAAAGAACAGGAAGAAGCGCTTATCTGAACCGTTACGCATCTGAGAAAAGGAGAAAGCCAATGTTGAACAGAAAGATCGTAATGCACCTGCGGCAGAACAAGATCAAAATAATCCTGGCTGCCGTTATTATCATACTCGTCATCCTCTCTTACATAGGGCTGATGTCTCTGGAGTCTTTCTACAGGAAGATGACGCTGGCTACCATGCCTGTACAGTTCATCATGGCGGGTATACACGCCGGTATATTCGTCTTTATGTACCTTACCTTTATGAGAGGCGGTTTCGCGAAACTGGATAAAGCGCCGATCAAGGGCCGCGATGTGGATATCCGGTGGGATGATGTAGTCGGTATGGAAGACGCCAAACAGGAAGCGCTCGAGGTCGTCCAGCTTATCAAGGACAGGGCCAGGGTACACAAGATGGGTGGAAGCGTGGTCAAGGGCCTCCTCATGCTGGGGCCTCCGGGCTGCGGGAAGACCTACATGGCCAAGGCCATAGCCACGGAAGCCGACATGCCGTTCATCTCTATGTCGGGAAGCGAATTCGTGGAAGTCTTCGTCGGTGTCGGAGCTTCCAGGGTCAGAAAACTTTTTAAAAAGGCCCGGGACCTCGCTTACGGTTACGGCGGCTGTATCCTTTTCATAGACGAGATCGACGCGATAGGCCGGTCCAGGTCTTTCAGTTTTATGGGGGGGCAGGAGACCAACTCCACTCTTAACCAGGTTCTGGCCGAGATGGACGGTCTCAAGGGAAAAGACCAGAACATAGTGGTCATCGGAGCCACCAACGCCCACGAAGGGCATCTTGACACGGCTCTCCTCCGTCCGGGAAGGTTCGACAGGAAACTCATGGTCACGAAACCCTCCCAGGAAGACCGGGAAAAGCTTTTCGAGTTCTATCTCAGTAAGGTAAAGGCCGACCCGGAGCTCGACCTCGGAAGGCTCGCCCGGAGGGCTGTCGGGAAAAGCCCGGCGGATATCGCCAATATAGTCAAGGAATCGGCGCTCATCGCGACGAGGAACCAGAGGCCGGAAATTACCCTCAAGGATATAAGCGAAGCTTTCGAGCGGGTGGACCTCGGGATCAAATACCGGCTTACGGTAACGCCCAAGGAGAAAGAGATGACCGCGTACCACGAGTCGGGTCATTTGATAACAACCTTTCTAAAAGCTCCTACCAAGACCGTATTTAAGGCCAGTATTATTCCCAGAAGGGGCGCTCTCGGTGTCGTCTGGTCACCGGAAAAGGAAGAGCTGCACTCCAAGAGCAAAGAACACATGATGTCGGAAATAATGATCTCGCTCGGAGGATACGCCGCGGAGAACATCAAATACGGGACGAGTACCAGCGGTGTGAGCAGCGACTTCAAGAAAGCGATGGCGTACGCTCATACCATGGTATGGTCGCTGGGCATGGGAGATTCGGGGTATGTAGGCGATTATTCTTCCGTCCCCAAGGAAGAACTGTCCGAAGAGGTCAAGGTGGCGCTCAACAAGGATACCAATAAACTTATCAAAAAATGCCTGGATGAAACGAAAAAGAACCTGACGGACCACATGGACATACTCGACCGTTTCTCCAGGGAGCTGCTCCAGAGGGAAGAACTGGAATATGACGAGATAATCGCTATCTTCGAGGAGTTCGGCATAAAGGAAGCCGAGGTCAACAAGGAAGGCGGTGTCGAGGATAAGGAGTGGAACGGGCATGCGTAGACACTGTTTTACTTTTCCGGTGATCGCGGCGGTCGCGGCGTATGCGCTCTTTACATCCGGATGTACCCCCACATATCCCAAGGAGGAGCTTCCGAGCGCCGTACAGACCGTTTTTAAGGAAGAATACAACATGGATGTCGAGGTTACGGTCCTCGGTTCCACGATCGGGATATATTATCCCATGGAAGGCCTTCTTGATGTGGGGCTCGGGATAAGCGAGGAGTCCTGGGACACCATAAGCAATCTCGTGCTTGTCGCCTCCAGGGTGGTTTTGAGCACCGACGCCGATATCAAGTTCTACTGCGTCATAGCCCAGGACGCCCGTCTGCCGGAACTGCAGGTAGT
Organism: Candidatus Omnitrophota bacterium; assembly: GCA_014728075.1. Classification (GTDB taxonomy): domain Bacteria; phylum Omnitrophota; class Gorgyraeia; order Tantalellales; family Tantalellaceae; genus WJMG01. Next base: position 9,238 of record WJMG01000087.1, read on the forward strand.
GATCATCAAATATGTCGAGGATGTAAAAAGGAGCATGTACAGGAATATCTCACGCGGCGAGTCCTTTAAAAGGACGCTTTTCAGCGTGAACCTCACGCCCCAGGCGAAAAAGGAAAGGTCGGTCAATAAGGTCTTCGAGAAACTGGGGGTCGAAGAGCCTACCAGGCAGAAGATAATGGACGAGTTTTTCCGGAGCCCTCCGACAAAACTCAGCGATATCGGATACTGGCGGGACCAGTTCTATATCAAGGATATAACTCTCGAGGAATTTCTTGCCGCGCAGATCGCAAGCCGTATAAAGCTTGAGTTCAAGGGAGAGGAAAAGCTGGAGCAGGCTTTTGACTTTAAATCGGCCGAGGCGGAATATACCAAAGGCCCTCAGCACAACAAATTCGACCTCAAGTTCAAGATAAACGAACAGAAGGCCTCCACGGAGATCGAGAACCTCAAAAGGAAAAAGATACAGGAGATACTCAAAATAATAAACAGGGTAGTGTACGGCTACAAGTTCAAGGATTTTGACGCGGTGGTCATGGAAGACCAGATGGAAAATGTGACCCTCAGCGTCAGCATGCAGAATGTCTATGAATTTACAAGGGAAAATTTGCCGGTTGAAGAAATAGTCCACACATCCAAACCATATTTTTAAGAGGGGAGCTATAAATGCCACAGGAAAGAAAAGAAAAGGAATCCACCCGCGACGGTTTCGGAAGGGCTTTACTGGACCTCGGAGAAAAAGACAGCAATGTGGTAGTGCTTTCCGCTGACCTGACCGAATCCGTCAGGGCACACTGGTTCCAGGAAAAATATCCCGAACGGTTCATTAGCCACGGCGTAGCTGAACAGGACATGATAAGCGCCGCGGCCGGTCTTGCCCTGTCGGGGAAGATCCCGTTTGCCTGTACTTTCGGCGCTTTTGCCAGCGGCAGGGCGTGGGACCAGGTCAGGGTGTCGGTCGCCTACATGAACCTTAATGTCACCATAGCCGGGACGCACGGAGGTATCTCGGTGGGAGGGGACGGCGCCACGCACCAGGCGCTTGAGGAAATAGCGCTCATGAGGATAATCCCGCACATGACGGTTGTGGTCCCTGCTGACGGGGAGGAAGCGTACGACGCTACGGTACAGGCCGCGGCTATTAAAGGCCCTGTTTATTTGAGGCTGGGAAGGTCGGCTGTCCCGACCTTGATGGACAAGCCTCCGCTTGAGACAGGAAAAGCCAGCGTCATGAAAGAGGGAGAGGATATAACTATCGTTGCCTGCGGCCACATGGTGTTCAAATCTCTCGGAGCCGCTGCCGAGCTTGAAAAGAAAGGCATAAACGCCGGTGTTATAAATCTGCATACGCCGGCGCCCATAGATGAGGAAGCTCTTATTGCCGCGGCGAAAAAGACGGGCAGAGTGCTTACCGTTGAGGAACACAGTGTTTACGGCGGGATGGGCAGCGCCGTCGCGGAGGTTCTTGTGGAGAACTGCCCCGTTCCCATGAAAATGATGGGAGTGAAAGGAGAGTTCGGCGTGAGCGGAGAGCCGGACCAGCTTTACGAACATTTCGGCTTGACCGAAGGTCATATCGTTGAAGAAGCCGAGAAATTAATAAAAAGGAAATAAAGAATAGCGTACAGGCTACAGCGTACAGGACTACACGCTGTACGCTAAACGCTAAAATAACAGGAGTCCAGGGCGTTGTGAACGGCAGGCAGCCGCCGGCGTCATCCCGGGCCGGGACCCGGGATCTCGAAAGAAAAGCCTCCGGGCCAAGCCCCGGAGTATCGGCAATACCTGCCCGCTGCTTTCAGCCCTGTTTCAGGCATAATGGAGATCAAAGCGCCCGCCAAGCTTAACCTGTACCTTAAAGTTCTAGGGAAAATGCCGGATGGCTATCACAGGATAGAAACGGTTTTTGAAAGAATTGCGCTTTTTGACGAAATTTCAGTGGATCCGTCCGAGTCGACCAGCATCGAATGCACTGATCCGCAAATACCTGTAGATACTGAAAGCCTTATGGGAAAAGCGGTTAGTGTTTTCCGGGATCTCACCGGAGAAAAAGGTTTCAAGATAAAGGTAAAAAAGAACATACCGGTCGGGGCCGGGCTTGGGGGCGGGTCAAGCGATGCCGCCGCGATCCTCACCGCGCTTAACGAGCTTTGCGGTAAACCTTTGGACAGAGGGGCTTTATGCCAGGCAGGGCGTAAACTGGGCGCGGATGTCCCTTTTTTCCTGGAAGAGACCTGTTTTGCCGCGGGAAAGGAAAGAGGCGACCATATAAGGGCAATTCAGACGGAAATAAAACTGCACCATGTCCTGGTCAATCCGCCTTTCGAGATTTCAACGGCGGAAATATATTCTTCGGTAGACCCTTTAAGCTTGACAGAAAATAAGGGGATTGATAAAATAATCTCCGTTTTTTCCCATGGAGCGTCTGCGGGGGATATAGCGCGAAATCTGCATAACGATTTGCAGAGCATAGCATTAGGAAAATTTCCGGAGATCGGGGGCATACTGTCCGAATTGATGAGGACTTCGCCGGAAGGGGCTCTTATGTCCGGGAGCGGGCCGACGGTTTTCGGTATCTACGAGAGCGGATCCGAAGCGGCTGAAGCGGAAGAAAAACTCTCCGGGGCTTTTCCGTCTTCCGCGGGATGGAAAGTGATGCGCGCTGTTACTTATTAAGGTAAGTATTTATATAAGCGCATATTGGAGATCTATCGGGGCCGGAGGGCCGGAAGCCGGGACGAAAAAGCGCCCGTAACACATCAGGGACTAAAGCGTAAAGAAGGAGAAGCAGAATGAAGATCACCGAAGTCAGGATCTTTCCCACCGAGAGCAGGGACGGCAAATTAAAGGCTTTCGCTACCATGACATTCGATGACTGGTTCGTCGTACGGAATGTAAAGGTCATACAGGGTAATAACGGGCTTTTCGTCGCGATGCCTTCCAGAAAGGCGATGGATTCCTGCCCGAAATGCCGGACCAAGAACGCTCGGGGAAGCAATTTCTGTAACGAATGCGGGGCAAAACTCCCCCCGGCTCCCAGGGAAAGCGCTGAAGAGGAAAAAAAGCAGGGAGCTCATATGGACATAGCGCATCCAATAACACAGGAATGCAGGGTCTATCTACAGGAAGAGATCCTGAAGGAATACGGGAAGGAAAGCGGGAAAGCGGCTTCCGCGGGTAATGCCCCTGAAAAAATTGCCCGGGAAGAAACGGAGCCGGCAGCGGAACCTGCAAAAGCGGGGGAAACGGTGGATGAGACAGACGCCGGCAGAGAAGAAAGGCCGGCGGCACCGGCGGTTGACGAGGGGCAGGATATAGAGCTTTGAAAGTAAAAAGTAAAAAGGCAAAAGTAAAAAGGATAAGTGTTTTCTGGGACAAAGGGAAGGCGATTAAAAAGTAACACTGTTCCAGAGCTTCCTGTATTTTTAACTTTTTACTTCTAACTTTTTACTTAAAACAGCGTTTCAGTTTGTGGTCTTACACGGGTTGGCGGATAGTGTAATGGTAGCACCGCAGCTTTTGGAGCTGCTTGTCAAGGTTCGAATCCTTGTCCGCCAGCCATCCTGCTTCGCTCTACGGAGCTAAGAGAGAGGTAGAGCTTCGCAGAGATCGCGGCGAAGCAGTTGAAGCCGAAGGGTTTTAGCAGAACGAATTCCTGTTCTTTGGGCAGGCTATGTAAGAGGCGAATCGATCTGATCTTTGTTTTTGCTTGATCCCCGCTTAGAACAGCGGGGATGCAGTTGAGATTTTTAGTTAACGCTTGGCGCTGGGATTTATGAAAAACACGACAGCCGTTATACTCGCAGCGGGAAAAGGGACGAGGATGAAATCGGGCCTTCCCAAAGTGCTTCACGAGGTGGGCGGAAAACCTATGCTGGAGAGGGTAATAGCCAATCTCAGATCTGCCGGGGTAGACGACATAATAACGGTTGTCGGCCACGGTTCCGGGGCGGTCAAAAAGCTCTTTGATGGACAGACGCGGTTCGTGGAACAGAAAGAACTTCTGGGTTCCGGGCACGCTCTTTCCCGGGCAGTTGACCTTCTGCCCGAAAAAGGAAAGGTCCTGGTTGCCTGCGGTGACGCTCCTCTTATATCCCCGGCATCGTTCGGTTCTATTCTGGAAGCCTGCCGGGAAGAAGGCGCCTCCTGCGCGGTGCTGACCTGTGAGATGCGGGACCCTTTCTCGTACGGAAGGATATTCAGGGGGGAAAAAGGCGAGGTGCTGAGGATAGTCGAGGAAAAAGACCTTGCCTCACCCGAAGAAAAAGCCGTAAGAGAAGTGAACACGGGAACTTACTGCTTCGAGTCTTCCGATATCAAGGCTTTTGTAAGCAGAATAGAGATGAACGAGAAGAAAAAAGAGTTCTACCTGACCGATATCGTAGGCATACTCAGGGCGGAAGGAAGGGAAGTCGCGGCACGGACCTGCCCGGAAGAAGAAGCCATAGGCATAAACACCCGGGCCGATCTTGCCGCGGCGAACAGGACGCTTAACATGGATAAGATAAAAGACCTCATGGATAACGGCGTCACGATAGTCTCGCCGGAAAACACATATGTGGCAGAAGACGCTTTAATAGGGAAAGATACCGTTATCTTCCCCGGAACGGTCATTGACGGGGGAGTTACGGTCGGCTCAGGATGCCGCATAGGCCCGATGGCTCATCTGAGGACCGGTACGGTAATAGGCGACAGGGTAGAGATAGGTAATTTTACGGAAATAAACCGCACGCGAATAGCCGAGGGGACCAGGGTCAAGCACCAGGCATACCTGGGCGATGCCACTGTGGGCAGGGATGTTAATATAGGCGCGGGTACCGTGACGGCAAATTACGACGGAAAGCGTAAGAATCCCACCGTGATCGAGGACGGGGCTTTTATAGGCATAGGGGCGAGGCTTGTCGCTCCCGTAAAGATAGGCAAGGGCGCGGTGGTAGGAGCGGGTGCGGTCGTTACAAGGGGCAGGGATGTAGGCGCCGGCGAAACGGTTGCCGGGATCCCCGCCAGGCCGGTAAATGGAAGCAAATGACCGATTTAAAAATATAGACGGAGGCAAGGAGGAGTTCGTATGGATAAACTTATGATATTCAGCGGGAACGGCAACCCGGACCTTTCCATTAAGATCGTGGAAAGCCTAGGCGTTCCTCTCGGCAAGGCCCAGGTGGACAGGTTCAGCGACGGCGAGGTCCGTGTGCAGATAGGGGAGAATGTGAGAGGAAAGGATGTTTTTGTGATCCAGTCGACATCCGCTCCCGCTAACGAGAACCTCATGGAGCTTCTCATAATGATAGACGCTCTCAAGAGGTCATCCGCCCAGAGGATAACGGCGGTTCTTCCTTATTTCGGATATGCCAGGCAGGACAGGAAAGATAAGCCCCGGGTGCCTATAACGGCCAAGCTTGTAGCTAATCTTCTTGCCCGGGCGGGAGCTAACAGGGTGCTTACCATAGACCTGCATGCCGGACAGATACAGGGGTTTTTCGATATGCCGCTTGACCACCTCTTCGCGGTCAGGATATTCCAGGAATATTTCGCGGAAAAAGAGCTGGAGGACCTGGTCGTCGTTTCCCCCGATGTCGGCGGCATCAAAACAGCCAGGGCATACGCGAAAAGGTTCAACGCCGGGCTGGCCATAGTGGATAAAAGGCGTCTTGACGATAAGAAGACGGAAGTAATGCACATAATGGGAGATGTGGAAGGAAAGAACGCCGTGATAGTGGACGACATGGTAGCCACAGCGGGCAGCCTTGTGGAAGCCGCCGCGGCTCTCAGGAAAAAAGGCGCCGGAGAGATCTACGCGGCCATAAGCCATCCCGTTCTTTGCGGCCCGGCCATTGAAAGGCTTGGAAGATCTGAGATAAAAGAGCTGGTGGTGACCGATACCATTCCTCTTGAAAAAGAGAAACGGATAGACAAGATCACACAGCTTTCCGTATCCGAACTTCTCGGCGAAGCGATAAGAAGGATACATAATGAAGAGACGGTCAGTGCTTTGTTTGAATAAAAGATAGCGCATAGCGTATAGCTCGTAGCGTATAGTTTTAGCGCTAAACGCGGGACGCTGTAAGAAAGAAGGAGTGAAAACAAATGGAAAAAGTTATACTGAAAGCCAGGATGCGAGAAGGGCTCGGTAAAAGCGCCAGCAAGCATCTCAGGAAAGAGGACAGGATCCCGGGGGTGGTTTACAAGGGAGGGAAAGTCGGACTTAACCTCTCGTTCGATACTACCGATCTGTGGCACGCGCTTCATACCGAGGCGGGAGAGAACGCTATTATAACTCTCAGTGTGGAAGGGGATAAAAAGGTCAAGAAAACGGTTATTTTGCAGGATATCCAGCAGGATCCGCTCAACGACAAATTTATCCATGTCGACTTTCACGAGATCTCGCTCAAGGAGAAGATCCAGGTCAATGTTCCCGTTAATGTCAAGGGAGAACCGGTAGGTGTCAGGGAAGAGGACGGTGTCCTTTCCCAGATGGCCTGGGAGCTTGAGGTGGAATGCCTTCCCACCGATATCCCCGAAAGCATAGATGTTAAAGTGGACGAGCTGGCAATAAATGACGCGATACATGTCAAGGACCTCGCGGCTATACCCGGTGTCACCTTCCTGAACGATCCGGAGGATATGGTCGTCCATGTCGTTCCGCCGCAGGAAGAGGAGATCCCTGAAGAGGGAGAAGGCGAAGAGCTCGAAGAAGGAGCCGAACCCGAAGTGATAAAGAGGGGTAAGGAAGAAGAGGAAGAGTCCGAGGAAGAGGGAGAAGAAGCCTCCTCTGAAGAGGAATAAACCAGCTCATAGCTGAAAGTTCTTAGGTCATTGGCCTTTATTGTTGTAGCCAACCCGGCCCAGGAGCTGCGAGCTAAGAGCTACGAGCTGACACATGAAGATCATAGTCGGATTAGGCAACCCCGGGCTAAGGTACAGGCATACGCGCCATAACGCCGGTTTCATGGCCGTGGAACTTCTGGCAAAAAAACACCGTATGTCCTTAAAGAAAAAAGGGTTCGGTGGCCGTTACGCCGTGGGCAGGATAAAAGGAGAAGAGGTTCTTCTTTTTGAACCTATGACCTTCATGAACCTTTCCGGGGACGCGCTGGCGTCGATCTGTTCTTCCAGGCTGGACGAGGAGAACGGGCTTCTGGTCATAACCGACGATGTGGATCTTCCCCTTGGGAAAATACGCATCAGAAAGAACGGCTCTTCAGGGGGCCATAACGGCCTCAGGTCGATCATTGATAGAATAGGCAGCGATTTCGCCAGGTTGCGCATAGGCGTTGGGGATGAGAAGCTTCTAGTGACCGATACGGCGGATTTTGTTCTAAGTCGTTTCCCCAGAAAGGATAAGGGAGTTCTCAATGAATGTCTGGAAGCGGCTGCCGAATGCGCGGAAACCTGGCTTTCGGAAAGTGTGGAAAAGGCGATGAACGCCTATAATTAATATATTGATAATATTATTGATGTGTGATAATATCTAACAATTAAATTTGGTGGTGAATTATGGAAAATAAGAGAAAATATGAAGGGCTTTTTATCATAGATCCTGAGAAAGAAGGTTCTATGGACGAGGTTAAGACCAGCATATACGCTGTGATCAAGGACAATGAAGGGTCCATTGACCAGGACGAGGTCCTGGGAAAAAAGACCCTTGCGTACCCTTTTGATAAGAAGAACGAAGGAGTTTACTGCGTGGTCAATTTTTCGGCCGATCCCGAAAAGATCAACAAGATGACCAGCCAGTTCAAGATCACGGACAATATCCTTAGGACAGTTATTACGCTCAAAAAATAATGACCCGTTCATCGCGCCGTGTTCCGTTTTCCGGCGGAATGTGTTTTGCGTTGGGCGAGACGGGGAGGAAAAATGGCCGCTAATCTGAACAAGGTATTTCTTATGGGGAACCTTACCAGGGACCCCGAACTTAGATATGTGCCGAGCGGGACCGCCGTGGCTAACTTTACGGTGGCCGTTAACAGGCAATACAAGGACAACACCGGAGAGAAAAAAGAGGATGTTTCTTTTATCCGTGTGGTCGTCTGGGGAAAGATGGCCGAGATATGCGGCGAGTATCTTTCCAAAGGGCGGCCGGTCCTGGTGGAAGGCAGGCTCAAGTCGAGGTCCTGGGAGACCCCGGAAGGCCAGAAAAGGAGCGCGCTTGATGTAGTCGCGTCCAATGTACAGTTCCTGGGGGGCGCGAGGCAGGATACTTCTTCCTCGAAAGCTCCGGCCGGCCAGGGGAGCCGCGAACAGGAGTATATTGATGTTGATCAGGAACCCGAAGGGGACGATGTCCCTTTCTAAAAAACAGGTGAGAGAGAGAAATGGCAGTTAAAAAAGCAGCGAAAAAGACAAGAAGAATATTCAAGAAAAAACCGTGCAAGCTTTGCAAGGAGAACATCGAGTCGATCGATTTTCTAAGGGATGTGGACCTTCTTTCCAGGTTCCAGTCCGACAGGGGCAAGATAGTGCCCTCCCGTATCACGGGGAACTGCGCCAAGCATCAGCGCATGGTGGCTAACGGCATAAAGAGGGCGCGCATCGCGGGCCTTTTGCCTTTTGTCAAGGTCAAGGAAGGGTTTGCCCGGAGACCGGGCAGAAGATCAAGAGGCTAAGGAGGAAGAAAGTGAAAGTTATCCTGCTAAAAGATATCGAGAACCTCGGGGTTCTCGGAGACGAAATAGAGGTCAAGGACGGTTACGCGCGTAATTATCTTATTCCCAAGAACCTGGTGATCGAGTCGACGGAAGGAGCTGTCCGTGTTCTCGAACAGAAAAAGCTCCAGAAAGAAAGAATGGACAAGAAGATCCAGGAAGAATGCCGCGCGCTGGCCGAGAAGATAGCGGCCGCTTCCTGTACCATAAATATGGAAGCCGGCGAAGAGGATAAGCTTTTCGGATCGGTCACTTCTGAGATGATAGCGGAACAGCTCGCCTCCGAAGGCATCGAAGTGGACAAGAAGGACATCGTTCTGGAAGAGCCCATCAAGTCCCTCGGCGTCTTTAATGTTGAGATCCGGCTTCACCCCGAAGTGAAGGCGGAGGCCAGGGTCTGGGTCGTCAAAAAATAAATATCCCTCGGGGAAATCTACTATGAACCCGAACACCCTTATTGAAAAGGTCCCCCCTCAGAACGCAGAAGCGGAAACCGCGGTGCTGGGTTCTATGCTTCTGGACAAGGAAGCGATATCCACCGCCATTGAACTGCTTGAAGGGGAAGCCTTCTATTCCGAATCCAACAAGAAAATATTCCACGCTATCGTTTCTCTATATGACAGGAACGAGGGAGTTGATCTCGTGACCCTCATCGAGGAGCTTAAAAGGAAAGAGCTTCTGGATTCCATCGGGGGACCCGCTTATGTGTCGGAGATCGCCAATAGCGTCCCTACCGCCGCCAACATAAACCATTACACCAAAATAGTAAGGGAAAAGTATCTGCTCAGGCGGCTCATATCGACAGCCACCAGGATAGTTACCGAAAGTTTCGAGCCCTCCAGCGAGGTCGAGGATCTCATGGACAAGGCGGAACGCCTTATCTTCGAGATAACCTCCGACCAGAAACGCGAGATGAATGTCGCCTCCATAAAGGAGATAGTCAAGAGCAGTATCGAGACCATAGACAAACTCTACCAGAGGAAAGAGAATATTACCGGGGTTCCGACCGGCTTCCATGAGCTTGATGTCATGACGGCGGGGCTACAGAAGTCCGACCTCATAATACTGGCGGCACGCCCGTCGATGGGGAAGAGCGCCCTGGCCGCCGGTATAATGGAATACGCTTCCGTTGTAGAGAAGATCCCCTCGGCTTTCTTTTCCCTCGAGATGTCAAAGGAACAGCTCGCGCAGAGGATGCTGTGCTCCATAGCGGGGGTCAACGCCCATAAGGTAAGAACGGGGTTTTTCTCCCAGGCCGATTGGCCTAAGATAGTAGGAGCCGCCAATAAGTTATCCGAGGCGCCGATATTCATAGACGATACGCCCGGCATTTCGGCCCTTGAACTCAGGGCCAAGGCGAGAAGGCTCAAGGCAAAACACGATATAAAGCTTATCATCGTGGACTATCTCCAGCTTATGCGGGGAAGCGCGAGGTCCGAGAACCGGCAGCAGGAGATATCCGAGATCTCGAGGTCTCTCAAGGCTCTGGCGCGGGAGCTTAATGTGCCGTTAATAGCGATCAGCCAGCTTTCAAGGGCCGTCGAACAGAGGCAGGACAAAAGGCCTCAGCTTGCGGACCTCAGGGAATCCGGCGCCATAGAGCAGGACGCCGACCTTGTAATGCTCCTTATGCGGGAGGAATATTACAATCCTACCGAGGAGAACAAAGGCATGGCGGAAGTAATAGTCGCGAAACAGAGGCAGGGCCCCGTAGGGTCGGTCAATCTTGCCTGGTTGAACGAATATACTAAATTCAGCAATCTTTCCCACAGGGAAGAGGAAGAAGGTTTTTAATGAAAAAAGCATTCATTGCCGTACTCGCGGCGGTATTTGTGTTGTCTTCATTCGCTACGGCTTTTGCCGGAGGGGGTCCGACGAAGCAGATAGCGGACATCAAGGTGAAGGGCAACTACGCCGTAAGCACCGCGACGATCCTCAATAAGATCAAGATCCAGCCCGGGGATGTTTTCGAGGAAAGCGCCCTTAACAAGGAGCTTAAAAGGCTTTACGCCATGGGCTATTTTGCCGACATTTTCATAGAAACGGAGGATCGGCCGGAAGGAGTTGTCGTTATAATAACCGTGGTGGAAAAACCCGTGATCGAGGAGATAAAGTTCAGGGGGAACAGCAGAATAAAGAGCGGGCGCCTTATGAAAAAGGTCTCCTCCAAGGAAGGCGAGCTAGTCGATTTCAATGTTCTCAGGCAGGATGTCTCGCAAATAGAGTCCTACTATGTGGAGAACGGATACAGCGATGTTATCGTGGATTACAAGCTCGAGGGTGACCAGGAGACCGGGAAGGCGGTAGTGATATTCGATATTTCGGAGGGCCTGCCGGTAAAGATAAAGTCCATAGAGTTCGAGGGCAACAACAGCATCAAAGCCGGAGAGCTCAAAAAATACATGTCCACCAAGACCGCCTGGTGGTTCATCCGCAAGGGAGCTTTCGACGAGGAGCAATTCGAGTCCGACCTCGACAGGATACGCAGCGTTTACCGCAGCAAGGGGTTTCTGGATGTCAAGGTGGACTATAGAGAAAGGTATTCCGAGGACGGTAAATACCTCTACCTGACCGTTGTCGTTGACGAGGGCAAACAGTATTTGATCGGCGAAGTGGATGTCCGGGGAGAGCTCGCTTTTCCCGAGAACGAGATCCGGGGCCTAGTCAAGGTCGAAACGGGCGATAAGTTCGATTACTCGAAGATAAAAGAGGATATCGAAAGGATCAGGAACTTCTATTACGACAGGGGATACATGGACGCCGAAGTGAACCTCAGGCACAAGTACAATTCCGGCACCGGTGACATGGACATAGTTTTTGAGATCATCGCCCACGATGAGGTTTATGTCGGAAAGATAAACATCATAGGGAATACGAAGACCAAGGACAAGGTCATCCGAAGGGAGCTCCGGGTTTACCCCGGGGAGATGTACGAAGGAAAACTCCTCAAGAAAAGTAAAGAACGCATATATAACCTCGGGTATTTCGAGGATGTGTATTTCGAGACCGTCCCCGGCGGGCAGGAGGATGTAAAGGACTTGAATGTTACCGTAAAGGAGACCAAGACCGGAGAGTTTTCCTTCGGAGGAGGGTACAGCTCCGTAGACGCGTTCATAGGTTTCGTGCAGATCAAGCAGCGCAATTTCGACATAACCAATTTTCCGACTTTCCAGGGGGGCGGACAGGACCTTACTATCAGGGGTGAGCTCGGAAGCGCCCGGCAGAATTATCTGCTGAGCTGGACGGATCCCTGGATCTTTGACTGGCCGTATCTGTTCGGGTTCGACATATATCGCCAGGAACACGACAGGTTCGGCCAGGCGGGGTACGCCTACGACGAGACCCGGACCGGTGGCGATCTGAAGCTCGGGAAGAACTTAACGGATGAACTGGCCACGGGCCTCGTATACAACCTGGAAGAGGTCAAAATATCCAACATAGAGGAGAATGCCACGGACGCGCTGAAGAAAGAGGCCGGAACGAATATGCTCAGCCGGCTTACCTGGAACATCGCTTACGACAACAGGGATAACAGGTATTCCCCCAAAAAGGGTATTATGACGAACCTTTCCCTGGAGAATGCCGGCGGGTTCATAGGAGGGGACAAGGACTATCTCAAAGGCTACTGGAACACGGCGTATTACCACAGCTTTTTCAACGAGATCCTGGTCCTTGAGCTTCGCGGCCGGGTGGGGATGGCCAAGGCCTACGGTGATTCCGACGAGGTCCCCATCTACGAAAGGTTCTTTGCCGGCGGCGCGACTACCATAAGAGGTTATAAGCAAAGGGCGGTGGGGCCCCGGGACCCGGGAACAAATACTTCCCTGGGCGGCGATTCCATGGTGATAGGGAACGCCGAGATAACTTTTCCCCTCTGGAAAAATCTCATGAAAGGCGCTGTTTTCTACGATGTGGGTAATGTCTGGGAAAAGTACGACGACCTTTTTTCCAAGACGGATTACAAGTCGGGAGCGGGCGTGGGTATCAGGGTAAAGACGCCCATAGGGCCTGTAAAGCTCGATTACGGTTATCCGCTTAACGATAACCACAACGATAAAAAAGAGGGAGAGTTCTATTTCAGTGTGAGCCACGGGTTCTAAGGGCGTCCAAGGCGCGGTCTTAGAGAGCGATGGAGCATTGGAACAATAGAGCAGTATTGATGCGATATTGGGGTCCAATGTACCGATGGTCTAATATTCAGGAAAAATACAAGTCAGGAGGAAACAATGAAAAAAGTATTGGCGGCAGCGGTAGCGATAATGCTGGTTTTTGGTTTGGCCGGAACGGCCTGCGCGGAAGACAAAATGGGTTATGTTGATCTCAGGAGAGCCTTTTACGAATACGAGCAGACCAAGCAATTCGAAGAAAGCCTCAATGAGCTTACGGAACAGAGACAGGAGAAACGCACCCAGATGATAAACCGGATAACAAAGCTCAGGGACGAGGCCGAAATGCTCAAGGGCGAGGCCCAGAGCAAGAAACAGGCCGAAATAGACAGGAAACTGGCAGAGCTCCAGACATACGACAGAGAGACCCGGCAGGAGCTTTTAAACAAAAAGAACGAGATGTTCAGGAATGTCATCGACGATATACAGAAAGTAGTTAACGAGATAGGGACTAAAGGAGGATACACTTATATCCTTGACTCCAGGAACATCATGTTCGCGGACGAGCAGTTCGATTTGACGGATCAGGTAATAAAACAGCTCAATCAATAAGAGGGATCTTGAGAACGGAACGGATAGTGTGATGCGGGGAGACCCGGCGGCTATCCGTTTTGTTTTAAGGTCAGCCTTCGGCAGGCCCGGGGCGAGAGGGTTCGTTGAGGCAGAGGTATAAATAGCGATAAATGTGGTTCTGTAACATCTGTTCTCAATACCTATGCCTTTATCTTTTGATCCGGTACGCCGGTGCACTGGAGTTCTGCCTTGACACTTGACGCTTAACGCTAAAATTATATGGAACATCAGCAGACCATACGGAAGGAAGTGACCTTTTCCGGCAGAGCGCTTCAAACAGGCCGGAAGACGAGTGTCAGATGCCGTCCGGCCGGGGAGGACGAAGGGATAAACTTTATCCGCGTCGACGCTCCCGGCAAACCCTCTTTACGGGTAGGACCGGAGCTATTGTCCGCTGAGCACCGGAGGCGGACGACCCTGGGAATGGGAAAGGTGCAGGTCCAGACAGTTGAACATTTTCTGGCGGCCCTATGGGGGCTCGGCATAGACAATATTCTGGTGGAGATAGACGGTGTTGAGCTTCCGGCCCTGGACGGCAGTGCTCTGGGCTTTATGCGGGAGCTTAAAAAGGCCGGCGTATCGCAACAGGCAAAGGAAAGACGGCAGGTCTTTATATCCGAACCCCTGGAGCTTGAGGCGGACGGCGGAAGGATAGCCGCTTATCCCGGAGAAGGCCTTGAGGTGTCCTACAGTATAGACTACCCTGTCGCATGCATAAAAAACGGTAAGTTCACCTTAACCCTGGACGGAAAAAAGTTCGAGCAGGAAATAGCTCCGGCAAGGACATTCTGCCTTTTCAGCCGGGCGCTTCTGCTCTTCATTTCAGGGTTGGGGAGGGGTGCCAACTTTCGGAATACCCTGGTCCTCGGCAACAGAGGGCCTTTTGGTACGCAATTCCGCTTTCCGGACGAGCCTGTGAGACACAAGGTTCTTGACATTGTCGGGGACTTGTATATGCTTGGTAGGAGAGTGAACGGAAAGATAATAGCCGAGAAGTCGGGGCATACCCTCAACGCGAAGCTGGTCAGGGAGATAGCCCGTCGGTACGGGAACGAAATAAAGATTTAGATTCAGATTGAGATCCAGAAGACCTCCGGCTTGAAAAGGTCTTTCTCGATCTCAGTCTCAATCTCAATCTAGGTTTTTAATCAAGGAGACACACAATGCCAAAGATAATCGACATCAAACAGATCATGGAAAAGCTCCCGCACAGGTATCCCTTTATTCTGGTGGACAGGGTACTGGATTACGAGGAAGGCAAATGGATAAAAGCGCTAAAGAATGTTACCATGAACGAGCCCTTTTTCCAGGGTCATTTCCCCGGGGAGCCCATAATGCCTGGCGTGCTTCAGGTGGAGGCCATGGCGCAGGCGGGAGGTATTCTGGCCATGCTTGAAGGAGCCGATAGCGAGAAGCTGGCTTTCTTTATGACGATCGATAAGTGCAAGTTCAGAAAGCCCGTTGTTCCCGGGGACCAGGTGATCTTTGAGGTCGAGGTCACGGCGAACCGCCGGGGAATAGTGCAGACACACGCTAAAGCCTCTGTTGACGGTGAAGTGGTCAGTGAAGCCGATCTCAAGTGCGCGATAGTTGATAAGGATAAAGCGTAGTCCGGCAAAAGGCCAGGGACAGAAGGCTAAGGGTCCGCCGAAGGCCGACACTCTGATACTTTGACTCTCTGACACTTAAGAGGCTGAAATCTGATATCTGATGTCCGAAGGCTCAATGGCCTCCAGTCTTCAGCCATTCGCCTTTAGCCCTTAACCTTATAATATAAAGGAACACCATGGCAAAAGTAGGACTTATAGCGGGAGGCGGGACGCTTCCCATAGAATTTATACTTTCGGCAAAGAACCTCGGTGAAAAGGTGGTCGTCTTTGCTCTCAACGGAATGGCCTCAAAGGAACTCGAAAAACTGGCCGACCGGGTTTACTGGCTTGAGATAAACCAGTACAAGAAATTCCTTTTCCTTCTTTTGAAAGAGAGGATACGGCATATTGCTCTTGTGGGTAAGGTCCCCAAGAATGTGGTTTACAGCAGCAGCGAAGGCGCGGACGAAGAATATGTGAAATCCCTTGGAGGCCTTCCGGACAGGAAGGATTACTCGATACTGGAAGAAGTCACCAGGCACCTCAAAAAGATAGGCGTTGAGGTCGTGGATAACATGCGATATCTTTCCCACCTTATACCCGAAAAAAGCCTTCTAACCGATACCCAGCCGGACGAAATGACCATGGAAGACATCAAGTTCGGCTACGATACGGCCAAAAGGATAGCGGGGATGGATATAGGCCAGACCGTTATCGTAAAACACAAGGCGGTAGTCGCGGTCGAGGCGATGGAAGGGACCGACGCCGCGATAGAACGGGCCTACGATATCGCGGGCGAAGACTGCGTTATGGTCAAAGTGAGCCGTCCCGACCAGGACATGCGCTGGGATGTCCCTACAATAGGGCCCGACACCATCAAACTTCTTGCGCGAAGCAAATACAGCGCCCTCGCCATAGAGAGCGGCAAGATGTATGTCGTTGAAAAGGAACGCGTCATCACCGAAGCCGATGCCGCCGGCATCTCGATCGAAGCGATATAGAAAACAGCTGCCGGCCTTCGGTGGGCTTTAGTAGGTTAAAAGGTTAAAAGGCGTGTTAGCTCATAGGTCATAGCTCTTAGGGGGGTCGGCAGGCGCGAGGCACGAGCCCCGGGGCTAGAGGGTAAATGGCAAAGACCCAGGCAAAGGTAAAGGTATAGAAAAAGGATGTTCTAGAATTACAAGTATCTCTACCTCTACCTATACCTCAACGAGGTCAAGAACCCATAGCCTTTAGCCATGTGCCTTTAGACCGAACCGCTGATATCTACAACCTAAACCTAGACCTAAAGAATAGGCATTAAAGAGGCACCTATGACCTCCGACCTCCGAGCTAAGACCTAACTTAACGCTTACCCTTTGCCATGCTCTATGCCCTATGCTCTATGCGTACGCGCGATCACTGGTGCTCTGACACTACTCCGCCGTCACTAAACCTCCTGCAGCATCTCCGCTATCGCCCGGGCCGCGCGGTGAGAGGCTCCGGGGCCTCCAAGCGAATCCTTCACCTGTGACAGGTCGTCTTTAATTTTGCGCATTTGACCGGGGTCGTCCATTGTGCGCAGGGCGAGTGAGGCCATCTGTTCGGGGGAAGCGTCCTCCTGCAGGAGTTCGGGCACGATTTTCCTGCCCGCGATGAAATTGACCAGGCCGATATAGGGCAGGCGCACGAACTTGAAGAAAAGGAAGGCCGTGACGGGAGATGTTATGTAGGTTATTATCATGGGAACCCCGGTTATCGCCGCTTCCAGCGTGGCGGTTCCGGAAGTTACCAGAGCGAAGTCGGCGTTGGCAAGCGCTTCCTGTGTGCGGTCCTTCATGCGTATTATCTCAAGGCCCGGATGCGCGGCGTAAGCGGCGCTGTAGCGCGCTTCGTCGATGTTGCTGTTCTCCGCGACGATGAATCTGATATTGTCCCGGGAGGCGTTCATTTTTTCAGCCGCGTCCAGCATGATGGGAAAAAGCTTTTCTATTTCCGATATCCGGGAACCGGGCAGGAGGGCTATAGCGGCGCCGGGAGAGAGGATCTCTTTTTCTCCCGTATACCTGTCGTCCAGCAGCGGATGTCCCACGAAAGAGCAATTAACACCGTTCTCACGCATCAGTTTTTCTTCGAACTCGAAGAGGACGAGAGCTTTATCCGTGAAGTCCCTGAGCTGGTTTATACGGCCTTTACCCCAGGCCCAGACCTGAGGGATTATGTAATAGGCTACGGGTATCCCCTTTTTCTTGAGTTCCCGGGCTATCTTCAGGTTGAAGCCGGGGTAGTCCACGAGAATAGCCAGAGAAGGCCTGCGGGCATCCACTTCGGAAAGGATGTGCGCGAACTGTTTTCTGATAACCGCCAGTTTCAAGATAACTTCCCAGACGCCCACCATTGAGAAGTTTTTGATGTGTTCGACGAGTTCCACGCCCCGGGACGCCATTTTATCGCCGCCTACACCCCAAAGAGTGGTTTCGGGAAGAAGGGATTTAAGTTCCCCGGCAAGTTTCGAGGCGTGCAGGTCCCCGGAGGGTTCTCCCGCTATTATAAGAATGTTCTTTTCCATCAGAATGCGGCCTTTTTAAGGTGTGATGCCCGCGGCGCTGTTAAAGGAATCCGTTGAAACCGTGAAAGGCTGGGCGTGTATCTTCTCCAGTATGTCGAGCCCGACTTTAAGGGCCTGGCGCCCCTCGGTACCTGAAACCAGAGGTTTCTGGTTGTTCCGTACACAGCTTATGAAGGATTTAAGCTCAACCTTGAGAGGGTTCTTCTTTTTCATGCGGATCTTGGTCTTTTCGATACCTTTCTCCGAGTTCTTGTAAAGGTAAGCTTCCTGGTGCATGTAGTCGAGCAGTATATACGAATCTTCCTGGAAGATCCTTATTTTCCGGACTTCTTCCTTTGTTACCCGGCTGGCGGTTATGTCCGCTATGACATTATTCTGGAAGCTGAGCCGCACATTGGCCATGTCCTCGTGGTCGGAAACGGTGCTTATGCCTACGGCTTCGATGTTCTTGACCTTGGAGTTCACCAGTCCGAGAATGATATCTATGTCGTGTATCATGAGGTCCAGAACGACACCGACATCTTTGATACGGTTCTTTTTCTGTATAGAACCCAGCCGCTGGCACTCGATGAACTTTGGTTTTTCCAATAGAGGTTCTATGGCCCGTATAGCGGAATTGAACCTTTCGATGTGGCCGACCTGGAGTATGAGTTTTTTGCTTTTTGCCAGTTTTATCAGGTCGTCGGCCTCGTCCAGGGTCTTGGTGAGGGGCTTCTCTATAAGCACATGTTTACCGGCTTTGAGGAAGTCACTTGCCACTTTATGGTGAAGGTGGGTGGGTACGACTATACTTACCGCGTCCACTTTATCTATAAGCTGCTTGTAATCGGTGCAGTATTCTGTGTGGTATTTTTTCGCCATTTCCTTGGCGGAAGCTTTAACGATGTCACAAACCCCGGCAAGTTCAATATTTGAACGGGTTTTGAGCGCAGAATATATCTTTACATGGAATTTGCCAAGATGGCCGCAGCCGATGACACCGACACGCAGTTTTCCCATTGACTCACCTGTTAAATTGTAGTTATATTTATGATCAACTCTCCACGATTATAACACTATACCGGTAATGGAGCAAGGGTAAGTATTACGGAGGGCCTGCGGCGGGGGTGAGGCGCGAGGCCAGAGGCTAGAGGCATCCTGGCCGTCAGATGTCAGACATCAGCTGTCAGCCTCCTAAGTGTCAGAGAGTCAGCCTTCGGCAGGAGAGAGGCTCGCGGCTAAAGGTGAAGGTAAAAACGATCTCGTCCGTCAAAGGTATTCCGGCGCTCAGACACCCGAACTCGCGTGTGCCTCGTTCGGAAACTCGCGGCGGACCACCTTTAACGGACTCGTAAGAGGCCTTTCGCCTTAATAAAAAACAACCCGGGGGAGTTATGTCCCCCAAGCGGGACGGGGACAGGTACCGCCTTGTTTCCGTACCTGGTACAAAGCTGGAATGGTACCCGGTACACAGTACATTGAACCCGCGATCACTGGTAGGCTGGTTAACTGGTCTACTGGTGCACCGGCGCTCTACCTTCCCGAAGCCACGCTCCCGCCACCCCTTCTTCTCGACATTACCCCCCTTATATGCTAGAATTAACCGTTAATAACAGGCGCGCGGCGCTCTTTTGCGGCAGGCTCGATGCCGGAGGCGAAAGGCGGATTTCCTATCCGGGACCGGAACCTATCCGGGACCGGAACCTATCCCGGATAGGTAAACCCGGTGGATAGGAAGGCGCGGGATAAACTGAAAACATGAAAAACTACATCCGTTTCGTAAAACTTATCATTCCGCACAGCGGGCGGTTCACCCTCGGCATTATAAGCATGCTGCTTTTAACGCTTTTCAGCGCTTCGCCCGTGGCCCTTATAATCCCCTTTGTGGACATAATCGTAACGGGCAAAAAGATAGAACTGCCCGGGGGGGTGGACTGGCCGCTGCTCAATGCCGCCGTCGATAAAGTAAACTCGATGCCGCCGCTGGAGCTTCTGAGCGCCATGGCCGTCCTTCTGATCGTATTTTTTCTGTTCAGAAGCGTTTTCATGTTCCTGCAGTCATACCTGATGAGCGATGTCAGCCAGCGTGTCATAAGGGACATTAAGAACGGCATTTACAACAAGCTCCAGGACCTTTCAATGGACTTCTACAGCCGCAACCCGACGGGCGAGCTCATGTCGCGTATCACCTACGACGCCGCGGTCATAAGGGACGCTATCAGTACAGGCGTTGCCGATACTTGCCGCCAGCCTATCGAGATCCTTGTATATTCCTTTCTGGTCATCGGTTTCAAGGTCGTGGGGGGCATCCCCTGGAGCCTTATCCTCACGGGGCTGGTGCTTTTCCCGCTTATATTGTACCCGGCCGTTATGATCGGAAAACGCCTCAGGAAGATAAGCCGCAGCTCACAGGAGAAAGTGGGGGATATAAACAACATGCTTCTTGAGACCATAGTAGGCATTAAACTCGTTAAGTCCTTCTGCATGCAGGACTACGAACAGGCCAGGTTCAGGGAGCATAACCAGAAATTCTACAAGCTCAACATGAAAGCCGTCAAGAGGATGAAGATCATAAGCCCCATGACGGAATTCATGGCGGCCGTCTGCGCCGCGGCTATACTCTGGATGGCCGGTAAGAGCATAATAAGCGGGGAGCTTTCGGTGGGTGTTTTCGGGGCCTTTCTCGCTGCCATTTTCTCGATGATGAAACCCATCAAGAAGCTGGGCAATGTTTACGGGATAAACCAGCAGGCCCTGGCCGCCGCCGAAAGGATATTCCGCCTGCTCGATACGCCCACCAGCATACAGGAGAAGAAGGACGCGGTGGAGTTCACGGAGTTCAGGAAAGAAATAAGTTTCGAGAATGTAAGTTTCGCCTACGAGGAAGAGCCCATACTACGGGATATAGACCTTACCATAGACAAAGGAGAGATCGTGGCGCTTGTCGGGCCTTCGGGGGCGGGCAAGAGCACATTAGCCAATCTTATCCCCCGGTTTTACGATCCTTCTTCAGGCAGGGTCGCCATAGACGGGACTGATGTAAAGGACCTTACTATAACCTCTCTCAGGAACAAGATAGGACTGGTGACACAGGAGACCATGCTCTTCAACGATTCCATAAAGAACAATATAACTTACGGTCACGAGGGGGTTGACGAAGAACAGCTGGTCCGGGTGGCCAAAGCCGCCAACGCCCACATGTTCATAAAGGATTTTCCCAAAGGATACGATACCGTCATAGGGGAAAGGGGCGTTAAGATATCCGGGGGCCAGAGGCAGAGAATGGCGATCGCCCGGGCGGTTTACAAGAACCCGCCGATCCTTATTTTCGACGAAGCTACTTCTCAGCTGGATACCGAAAGCGAAAAGCTCGTCCAGGAAGCTATCAACAATCTCATGCAAGGGCGTACCGTAATAGTGATAGCGCATCGGCTGAGCACTATAAAACACGCCGACAAGATCGTGGTGATCGACAGGGGAAGGATAATAGAAACGGGCACCCACACGGAACTTCTCGCTAAAAACCCTTTGTATAAAAAGCTTTACGAGATGCAATTTGCCGCCTGACCTGCCTTCGGCAGGAAGTAAAAAGTATAAAGTAAAAAGTTAAAAGTATCGGAAAATCTAGAATTAGAGCCTATTCTAGAAAAGTACCTATCCTTTTTACTTTTGTCTTTTTCCTTTTTTCTTAAAAGTGGCGTTAACCTGCATAAAGTACTTGAATTATACTCATTTTTATATATAATATTCGTTCAGTATCGGGAGAGATCGTTCAATTCAAACCGGTACGGCCTTCGCGGGCGCGATGGTCCCGGGTCGGGATCCGAATCGCGCCGAGAGCAGCCGGCCGGGCAAGCAAGGAGAAGCAAAAATGGCAATAGCGTCAAAAACGATCAGGGAACTTTTAGAGAACGGTGTCCATTTCGGCCATCAGACCAACAAATGGAACCCGAAGATGAAAAAGTACATTTTCGGGGCCAAGAACGGTATCTACATAATAGATCTTCAGAAGACCGAAAAAGCCCTTAACGAGGCGCTGGACTTCGTGGCGGAAACAGCCTCTAAAGGAGGGTCTTTCCTTTTCGTGGGAACAAAGAAACAGGCCAAGAACATAATAAAGGGCGAGGCCCAAAAATGCGAGATGTTCTATGTCGCCGAAAGGTGGCTAGGAGGATGCCTTACCAATTTCAATACCATAAGGCGCAGCGTCGAAAAGCTTGACCAGCTTCAGGAAAAGAAAGAGAGCGAAATATACGCTTCGCTGGCCAAGAAAGAAAAGGCCCAGATGGACAGGGAGGAGAACAAGCTTCTCAAGAACCTGGGCGGTATACGCGAGATGAAAGAGCTTCCCAGGGCGGTAATAGTCATAGACGCCGAGGCCGAGGAAATAGCCGTAAGGGAGGCCCGCAAGCTTGGTATTCCGGTGATCGCCTTGATAGACACTAACTGCGACCCGGACCTGATAGATTATCCCATACCCGGCAACGACGACGCCATCCGCTCGATCGATTACATAGTCTCCACTATAGCGGGCACCATAAAGAGGGAGAGGGACGCGTTCATGGGCGTTACGGAGAAGAAAGAGCCGTCGGAAAAAGAAAAAGCCGCCCCGGAGAAAAAGGAAGAAGCGTCCGGTGAAGAGGAGAAGGCCGCGGAAGAAGCGCCCGGGAAGGAAGAGGGAGCTTCCCCGGAGGAAGAAGAGCCGGCAAAAGAAGAAGCCGAAGACGAAGAGGATAAGGAAGAGTCCATCGAGGGCGACATAAAGATATAAACCTTGACTAAGCGACCGAGCGCAAATAACATATAAACAACAAGCAACCGCGGCTCCGGCCGCTGAACAGGAGAAACAATGAGCACACTGGAGAAGGTAAAACAACTAAGGCAGCAGACCTCGGCCGGCATGAACGCCTGCAGCGCCGCGCTGAAGGAAGCGGACGGCGATCTCGAAAAAGCCGTTGAGATACTCAGGAAAAAAGGAATAGCCAAAGCGGCCAAAAAGGCTACCAGGGCCGCGGAACAGGGTGTCGTAGAAAGCTACATCCATCCCGGTGACAGGGTAGGCGTGCTTCTCGAAGTCAACTGCGAGACCGACTTCGTGGCCAGGAACGAGGATTTCCGCCAGATGACGAAGGATATCGCCATGCAGATAGCGGCGTCGCACCCGCTTTATGTCCAGAGGGAAGATGTCCCCGAAGACCTTATCTCCAAGGAAAAGGAGATATTCGCCTCGCAGATGAAAGACAAACCGAAAGATGTTCTCGACAAGATACTCGAAGGTAAAATAGACAAGTTCTACGGCGAGATCTGCCTTCTCGAGCAGCCGTTCATAAAGGACCCGGACAAGACGGTCCAGGACCTGGTCACCGGCGTTATCGCCACTCTCGGGGAGAACATCGTCATCAAGAGGTTCGCGCGTTTCGCCATAGGAGAGGAAGCCTAAGGTAAAAGGAGCCCGAGTGGCCGCGAAGACCAAGAAGAAAAGAAGAGTTCTTTTAAAGATAAGCGGTGAAGCCCTTGTCGGCGGCCGTAATTTCGGTATTGACGCCGATATATTGAGTTCTATCGCCAAACAGGTCAAGGAAGCCCGCAAGACGGGCACCCAGATAGCCATAGTGATAGGCGGGGGCAATATTTTCCGCGGGATGGCAGCCGCGGCCAACGGCATGGACCGCTCGAGCGCCGATTACATGGGAATGCTTGCCACCATGCTGAACGGCCTGGCGCTTCAGGACGCCCTGGAGAAGATCAAAGTGGATACCAGGGTGCTCACCGCGATAGAGATAAGGGAGCTGGCCGAGCTTTACATCCGCCGCAGGGCTATCAGGCATCTGGAAAAAAACAGGGTAGTGATCTTTGTATGCGGCACCGGCAATCCCTTCTTCACCACGGATACCGCCGCGGCCCTCAGGGCCAGCGAGATAGACGCCGACATGATACTCAAGGCGACCAAGGTGGAGGGTGTTTACTCGAAGGACCCGGTAAAGCACAGGGACGCGAAAAAGTTCAAGAAGCTGACTTACATGGAAGTTCTGGAGAAAAGGCTGAAGGTCATGGACGCTACCGCGATAAGCCTTTGCATGGATAACAATATACCGATAACGGTCTTTAACATAAAGAAAAAGGGAAATATAGCCAAAGCCGTCGAGGGCCGCAGGATCGGCACCGTGATCAGCTGAAAGAGGTGATGATTATGGTTCAGACAGAAGTTGACAGGGTTTTAAAGGAAACGGAAGCCAGGATGAAGGCGGCGGTAGAAGCCGTCAAGAGCGAATTCTCCACTATCCGTACGGGCCGCGCCCATCCGCATCTTGTGGACGGGATAAAGGTGGACTATTACGGCACGAAGACGCCGCTCAAGCAGCTTGCCAACATCTCGACCCCGGAACCGAGGCTGATAGTCATCCAGCCCTGGGACAAGAACTCGATGGAGCCGATAGAGAAGGCGATACTCACTTCCGATGTCGGCATAACCCCGACGAACGACGGCAAGGTCATTCGTCTTTCGATGCCGCAGCTTACTTCCGAAAGAAGGCAGGAGCTCGCCAAGGTGATACACAAGATGGCGGAAGAGGGAAAGGTCTCCATAAGGGGCTCAAGGCATCACGCCAACGACGAGGCCGCCAAGCTTGAGAAAGATAAGGCCATGACCGAGGACGATAAGTTCCTCACAAAGGACAAGGTGCAGAAGCTTACCGACGAATATGTCGGAAAGATAGACGAGTTATTGAAAGAGAAAGAGACCGAAATAAAAGGATAATTTTTTGATTTCGGGCCGCTAGCTCATCCGGTAGAGCAACGCCCTTTTAAGGCGTGGGTGCTTGGTTCGAGTCCAAGGCGGCTCACCAGTTAAAAAGAAACCCGAGGGGAAACCTTCGGGTTTCTTTTTAACTGGTGACCAACGAGGCGAAGGGGTATAATCTTTTGAGATAATACCCCGAGTCTGACCGAATGCCGAAGGCATGAGGAAATGCAGGGGAGAG